>JAHZHG010000085.1:1008-5613 GCA_019420425.1 Clostridiales bacterium | reverse complement strand
CTGCAGATGCTGAACAATCTGCGTGAGCAGATGTACCGCTACCGCCTGGAGTACTTAAAGGACAGGACAACCCACGCCCAGCTGGTGTGTGAACATGAGGCGGTGCTGGAGGCGCTGCGGGCAAAGGATGTGAATAAGGCCGGGGAGGCCATCCGCATCCATATCGAAAACCAGAAGCAGTCCATTATCCAGAGCCTGGAGGCGCGGGACCGGGAGGAATGCGGACAGAAGGAAAAGGTGATCAAAAAGATCCGCCGGGTATAATTTTTGAAAATAAAGGAAAATATAGAAAGTAACCAGAGGATAAGAGCATGGCTCCTATCCTCTTTTTGCTGGGGCGCAATTTGCTGAAGCACAAGGAGGGTGAAGACTATGGGAGATTTTTCCAAAAGCCTGTCTGAGAACCGGGAGAAAATCGAAATGCTGCTGCAGGACTGCGCGGACATCATCCAGCGGCCGATGCAGCTGGGAAAAGGGCAGGGGGTGGCCTGCCTGATGGTTTACGTGGAGGTTACCGTGAGCAATGTAATCCTGGAGGAATCCGCCATCGGCCGTCTGATGGATCTGCTCTCCGACCTGGAGCCGGAGGAGTTTTACCGGGTGCTGGATGAGAATGCCGCAGGGATTTCGGATGCGGTGAAGCTGGCCACGCTGGAGGAGGCCATGGCCGCCATGCTGGCGGGAAACGCCATTTTCCTGGCGGACGGGTATGATTTTGCGCTGAAGCTGGGCAGCAAAGGGTATCCGGGGCTGGGCGTGGCAAAGGCAGAGAGCGAAAAGGTGCTGCGGGGAACCCGGGAGGCATTCTCGGAGTCGGCAAAGGTCAACACAGCCCTGCTGCGGAAACGGATACGCGACACCAGGCTGAAGGCGGAGGAGCGGTTTATGGGCCGGTATTCCCATACGCTGGTGGTGCTGGTCTACGTGGAGGAGCTGCTGTATCCGGGGTTTCTGGAGCAGATCAAAAAGGGGCTGGAGGAAATCGATCTGGACGGGATCGAGGACAGCGGAATGGTGGAGCAGCTGCTGGGCGGTAACGGATGGTCGCCGTTTCCCCGGTATCAGGCCACCGAACGGCCGGACCGGGCGGCAGCGGCGATTCTGCAGGGACGGGTGGTCATGCTCTGCGACAACTCTCCGGAGGCCCTTTTGCTGCCTGCGACGATGAACCACCTGCTCCAGGCCCCGGATGATTATTTCGGGTACTTTGGCCTGGCCACCTTTCTGCGGCTGATCCGGTACGGCGCGGCGTTTCTGGCCCTGTTCCTGCCGGGGCTGTACCTGGCGGTGATCGGCTTTCACGCCCAGATCCTGCCCACCAACCTGATCCTGTCCCTGGCCGGGGCCAGGCAGGGCGTGCCCTTCCCGGGGATGGCGGAGCTGCTGTTTCTGGAGCTGTCCTTTGAGCTGATGCAGGAGGCGGGCCTGAGGATGCCCGGGCAGATCGGCAATACCATCGGCATTGTGGGCGGCCTGATCATTGGCCAGGCCGCAGTGACGGCAAATCTGGTCAGTCCGATTGTGGTGATTGTGGTGGCGATGACTGCACTGGGTTCTTATTCCATCCCGAACGAGGAGCTGTCCGGGGCTTTGCGGCTGCTGAAATACGGGATGATCGTGCTGTGCGGCTGTCTGGGCATTTACGGATTTATCTTTGGGATGACGCTGCTGCTGATTCATCTCAGCGCCCGCAAAAGCCTGGGCGTGCCGTATCTGCTGCCCTTTGCGGCGGGTGAGGTGAACCGGTACGCGGATGAAAAGGACGGTGTTTTCCGCGCTCCCCTGGGCTGGATCCGGCGGCGGAGCACCCTGGTAAAGCGGCAGATGCGCAAGCGCAGCGGAAAGCCGGAGCAGTCCGGGGAGGAATGAAGGGAGGTTTACCATGTTTGCAGAAAATGAACAGATATCGCCGAGACAGATTGGCTGCATAGCCGTTTCTGACTGGATCGGGAAATTCAGCCTGCTGATTCCCTGGTGCCTGCCGGGAATTTCCGGGCTGCCGGGTGCAAAGGAGCGGCCGGGGCTGGCCGGCCCGGGACTGCTGCTGGGCTTTCTGGGAGCCGGGCTGCTGGCGCTTTTGGTGTGCCGGATTGTGCCGAAGGTAAAAACCAGCCTGTTCGCCTACATCGAGGAAAGGGGAGGAAAGCTGATGGCCGGATTTTTCTACCTGGTCTGTCTGGCGTATCTTCTGCTCCAGAGTACGGTAATGCTCAGGCTGTGCGCCTCGGCGGCAAGACGGTTTTTTCTGCCGGAATTTTCCCTTTGGATACTGATTGTCCCGCTGGTTTTGGCCGGAATATATCAGGCGGCGGCCGGGATAGAGGTAAGGGGAAGGATGGCGGAGATCGGCTGTCCCTTTATCCTGATTCTGTTTGCCCTTCTTCTTCTGCTGGCGGTATTCGGCATAGATCCGGCGTTTCTGGAGGCGCCCTCTGTGCGGGAAGCGGCTGCGGACTGGTGGCAGGGCGGCGAGTATCTGCTGGAAGGCTATCTTTTGTTTGGCTGTTTTGGCGGCAGCAGCCTGATTCTGCTGGCCGCGCCGGATATCCGGAAAACGGGAGTGAGGGACAGGCTGTCCGCGTATCTGTATCAGGGGCTGGGCATACTGGCCGTGCTGGCCCTGGCGGTCTGCGTAATCGGAACGGGAACCTTCGGCCAGGAGGGTTTCCAGGCTCAGGAGTGGCCGATCGCAGCGATGATGAGCAGCGTGGAGGTCCCGGGGGGATTTCTCCAGCGTTGGGACATCCTGTTTTTATCAATTCTGTTTCTGGCGCTGTTTCAGATGATTGGAACGGGGCTGTACGGCTGCGGAGAGATCCTTAAGGCAGTGTGCGGGAAAAAACGAAAAAGGGCGGCAGCCGCAGCCTGCGGGCTTCTCAGCGGATGTGCGGCGCTGTTTTTTTCCTCGGATGAGCAGGCGGTGGAATGGTATATAGGCGGAAACTTTTTTCTGCTCCTGCCGGTGATGGTAGGAGGGATATTCCTGTTTTCCTTTTTGGAGAGGGCGAGAAGAGGGAAGAGGCGCAGAAGGAGAAAGGCTGCCGCTGCGTCGGCGGCGCTCCTGCTTGTATCGGCTTCGATCAGCGGCTGCGGAGGCAGAGAGCTGGAGGAACGGCTGTTTATCTCGGCAATGCAGATCGAAGAAAAGGACGGCAGGCTGGAGGTGGTATGCAGCTACTATGCGCCGGGGGGCGAGGAGCAGGGAGCGGCAAAGGACAAGGGAGAGCTGCTGTTCTGCACAGCCGGGAGTCCGGAGGAAATACGAAAAAAGCTGCAGGAGAAGCAGACCGGGTATGTGGATTTCAGCCATACTAAGGCAGTGCTGATGGCGCCGGTGGACACAGAGCGGATGAAAGCGGTTATGCTGTGGATGGAGCAGGAGCCGGCATTTGCGCGGAATCTGCTGGTATATCCCATTGATGAGGAGAAGGGGCTTACGCTGGAGCAGATCGGGGAAAAGACGGAGGAGTCGGCGGGAACCTACCTGGAGAGCCTCTGGGAGAATGCGGATGAGTACCGGGATCTGTGCAGGCCGCTGGGACAGGCGCTGGGGCTGCTGCATAAGGAGTGGGCGAAGGGGGAATACTCTGAGGTGAGATGACTCTCCCATAAAGGAGGATACCCGATGAACCTGTTCCGAAATCTTTACCCCCGCTTTGGCGCGGTATTTGCCGGTCTGCTGATTTTTCTTTCTGTCTGGCAGTTTAACCGCGCAGAATCCCCGGAGGAAATCCAGCGCGGGATTGCCGGCGAGGTACTGCGCTTTCATGTCCTGGCAAACAGTGACAGCGAAGAGGACCAAAACCTGAAAATGGAAGTAAAAAATAAAATCCTGGACTATCTGGAGCCGCGGATCCGGGACCTTGGCAGCCGTGAGGAAGTAAAAGCCGCCGTCCAGGACATAATGCCTGAGCTGGAGGGCTATGCGGAGAGCCTGATCCAAGCCCGGGGCTATGATTACCCGGTAAAGGGGGAGATCACGGTCTGCCCATTTCCGGAGAAAACATATGGAGACTGCACCCTCCCCGCAGGAGACTATGAAGCCCTGCGGCTGACCATCGGAAAAGGAGAAGGAAAAAACTGGTGGTGTATTCTTTTCCCCGGCCTGTGCTTTACCGACTGTATAGGAGAGGCCGTGCCGAAGGAGGAAAAGGAAGAGCTGCGCGGCCTTCTGACCGATGAGGAATACCGCAGTATATTTTCTGGGAATCATTCATACACGATCAGCTTTTCCTGGTTTTAACGGTGACACAGAGGAGAATCCCGGAGATAATGGGGATAAATATATTTTGGCTTGCCGGAAAAAGAACCGGAAAAACGGGCGTCCTGCGAAGGATGCCCGTTTGTTTTGGCTTATTTTGTGTATTTTTGATAAAAATTAGTTTATTTTGTCGGCCCAACGTGTTATAATAGCAGATAGTTTTATTTAAAGATTTAATGCAAGAAAGGGGATTCGAATGGACGGACAATTAAAAGTATCTTCCGTGCAGGTGACCGTCGTAGACGGAGATATTGCCGCGAATATGGCAAACGTAGAAAAGATGGCTCTGCAGATCGCAGAAAATGAAAAGGGTGTGGATCTGATCCTGTTTCATGAGGCCTGCC
>JAHZHG010000085.1:0-998 GCA_019420425.1 Clostridiales bacterium | reverse complement strand
GAACCCCGTTGGATACGATTGACGAGACCATTACGGAGCAGGTGGTTGACTTCTGGAAGGGGATAGCCAAAAAGACAGGCAGCAACATTCTGGCCGGTCGCCTGGAGAGAAAAGACGGTAAGATTTACAACAAGGCGACAGTATTTACGCCGGAGGGAGAGATCATTGCAGACTACGCAAAGATCCACCTGTACAATCAGGAACGTGAGACGATTGAACCGGGCGATGAGCTGTCGATTTTTGAATTAAACGGAATGAAGATCGGCATTATGATCTGTGCTGACTTTGGGTTCCCGGAGCTGTCCAGAAAATACGCTACGGCAGGCGTGGACGTGCTGGCGGTTTCCAGCAGCTGGGCATATCCGGACGACGACCTGTGGGTGATCTGCAATCAGGCCCGCGCGGCAGAAAACGGAATCTATGTGGTTTCCTGTGACCGTACCGGTCCCACCGCAAGGGGAGTGGTCAAGGTAGGACGCTCCATGGTGTGCGATCCAAACGGTTTTATCACGGCGAATCTCGTGGAAAAGACGGACATCTATTTTGTACAGACACTGTACAAGTCCGAGGTTGACGAGCGTCACAAAACCATGAAATGGCTGGAGTGGATCAGACCTGAGGTTTACGCAAAGTTCTGATGAAATGAAGGAAAGATAAGGAGGAACTGCTTTATGCTGATGAAGCAGGTTTTGGAGGTATATGACCTGCTTGACCGCGCCGACGCGTCGGGAGAGCTGGTTGCCGGGTATATGAAAGAACTCGGCGCAAAGGATGTAGAGGTAACAACGATTGAAGGCCCTAAGGGAAGTACGGATATGATCCGCATTACCGTAGCAGGGAAAAACGGAAAAGCTGCGGGGGGAGAGGCCCCTACCCTGGGAATCCTGGGAAGGCTGGGCGGCCTGGGAGCCAGACCGGAGCAGATCGGCTTTGTTTCAGACGGAGACGGAGCGCTGGCCGCCCTCTCTGTGGCCGCAAAGCTGCTGGATATGCAGCAG
>JAHZHG010000084.1:2088-9443 GCA_019420425.1 Clostridiales bacterium | reverse complement strand
AATTCGCCGTGTCTGACGGAGCATAGTGGGCCAGCCGGGGCGTCCGGGTATCCACTGAATACCCCGCCCCTCTCTTGTGTCTATTCTACCAGCGCCGCCGTGTTCTCCGCCGTCATCCGATACAGCTCTTCTCTGCTAAAGCCCATCTCCCACAGGATGTTCAAAAACTGCCCGAATCCCTCATCCGGGTATTCGTTTTTTACCTGTCCCAAATCGGTAGAGAGGATGACGTGCTCAGGGCCGATGCCGCGAATCTGGGCGGCTACGGCCTCCCAGCTTACGTAGCCCTCTGCCGGCGAGGTGTAGGAGTGCTCGATCACTGCGCCCAGCTCAACCAGCCGCTTTTGTTCCTCCAGGCTGTAGGCGGTAAATTCCCAGTCTGCGTGGGTGATAACCAGCTTTTTGAACCCCCTCTTTTTCGCCTCTTCGGCCAGCGCAAAGGTTTCCTGGTGGGTAATGTGGCCTGTGCCGAGCATCAGGCCGTATTCCTGGACGAGATCAAAGACCTCCTGCATCTGGCGCACCAGCCTTCCCTCTTTGTCAATCAGGCAGTACGACGGTACAGCCATCCTCCGCCCGACCAGCTTTGCCTGCATGGTCACGTACTGGGGCAGGCGCTCCAAATAGTAGCTTTGCTGGGAGGCCGAATCAAAGGTCGGACACCATACGATTCCTGCGCCCAGCCGGGCAGCCGCCTCTACGGCCATGGGATTGATCCCGCCGACGGTGGAATTTAAGGTAACGGCCCCCACGGCATGGCAGGCCGGCACCTCTTTTCTCACTACTGCGGCCCGCTCCGCGGTGGGGGTATAGTGGGATTTTATGGCGAATCCCTTCATCCCCTTTGCCACCGCACGCAGCGCCATTTCTTTATCATCTACTTTTCTCGGAATGATATCCGGCCCGCAGTGGATGTGCAGGTCATACGCGTCCCGTAAAAGCTCTTCCATCGCTACACCTCCTACATCAGTGAGGGCAGGAAGGTGATCAGCACCGGACAGCAGATCAGCACGATCAGCGTCAGGAACACCACCGCCAGAAACGGCAGCACACCGCTCACCACATCCCCGAAGGGCTGCTTGGTAATCCCCACCACAGTAAAGAGGTTGGCGCCAAAGGGCGGCGTAACAAAGCCCACGATTAGGGTAATACAGAAAATCACACCCAGATGGATTTCGTCGATGCCCATCGCCGTTCCAATCGGCGCCAGAATCGGCGCCAGCACAACCACGCTGGCCAGACTCTCCATCAGGCAGCCGATAAACATCAGGATAACCACCAGAATCATCCAGTACAATACTCTGTTTCCATTCAGCATCGGAATGACTGCGTTCGCGATGGCCGTCGGTATCCGTGAGGTGGACAATATCCAGCAGAATACGGCCGCAGCTCCAATCAGGAAGCAGATCATCGCAGAGGTTTCCACCGTCTTTTTCATGGATTCCACAAAGGTTTTCACATTCAGCTTCCGATAGGCCAGGGAGAGAATCAGGCTGTACACCACGCCGGCAGTGGCCGATTCGGTCGGGGTAAAAATACCGCCGTAGATTCCGCCCAGGATGATCACCGGGAGCAGCAGCACGGGAAATGCCTCCAGGAAGCATTTAACGATTTCTTTTCCGGTACGAGTCCGTTCCAGCTTTTTCAGGTTCCATCGCTTTGCCAGAACCAGATTCGTCATAATCAGCACCAGGGCAATCAGCAGCCCGGGCACAACGCCGCCCATGAACAGTTTCGTAATGGATACATTCATGCTGGTTCCATACACAATCATGACGATACTGGGCGGGATAATCGGGCCGAGGGCGCCTGCCATGGCCGTCAGGCCTGCCGCCGATTTCGGCGGATACCCGTTGTCAATCATCGCCGGAATCATGATTGATCCGATGGCTGCCACCGTGGCCGGGCCGGAGCCGGACAGCGCTGCAAATATGGTGCAGCAGATTACCGTCACCACGCCCATGGCTCCGCGGATATTTCCCGTCAGGATATTGATAAAATCCACCAGCCGCTTGGACAGGCCGCAGCTCTCCATGATGTAGCCCATCAGAACAAAGAGCGGAATCGCCAGCAGCGGGAAGGAGTCCAGCCCCAGAGCAATTTTCTGGGCAATAATCACCAGCGGCTTTAACTCCGTCACCTGCAGATAGATCGTACTGGAAAGCAGGATACTAAAGCCGATCGGCACGCCGACCATAATCAGCACAATCAGTAAAATAAATAGCATTGCCGCCATCAGCTCTTCTCCTCCTCTCCCTTGCCGGCCAAAAGCTGTACAAGCGCATTGATCATATGCAGGCAGACCAGCACGCCGCATACCATTACCGAGCTGTACACCAGGCCCATGGAAATATGCATGGCCGGGCTTTTCTGCTTAGCTACTACCGTCACCAGCTGATAACCGAAGCGGACAAAAATCACGCCGATATACAGCATGGCCAGCCGAATGACCGCCTGATATACTTTTTTCGCCGAACCCTTCAGCTTTTTGGAAAACAGGTCAACTACCGCATGGCCGCCGTTTTTCACCAGCACGGACACCCCCAGCATGTTCAGCCAGATAAAGCAGTACCGCGCCAGCTCCTCCGTCCAGACGATGGAGGAGTTGAACACATACCGGCTGACCACCTGCACGGTGCTTGCCGCCAGCATAACGGCCAGGAAGGCAAGCGCCGCGCCCATTACGATCCGGTTGACCCACGTGCTGATTTTATCGAGCACATTCATCGTCCACACCTCCTGTCATTACTCGGCACACAGCTCCTGCACAGCGCTTACCAGGTCTTCGCCGATCTGTCCGCTGTACTTGTCGTATAAACCGCTCACTGCGTCCTGGAATGCCTCCAGGTCTACCTCACGGTCAATGGTCATGCCTTTTTCTTCCAGCGCTTCCAGTACCTGCGTTTCTTTTTCCTCAACCCATGCGCGCTCTTCCGCACAGGCATTCTTCGCTGCCTGCTGCAGGATCTGCTGCTGCTCCTCCGTCAGGGAGCTGTACAGGGATTCCGAAATCATCAGCGGGTTCGGAGAGAAGAAATGCTTTGTCAGAGAGAGATTGGAGCATACCTCATAGTAGCTGTTGGCCAAAACTACGGGAGCCACGATCTCAAAGCCGTCAATCGTACCCTGCTGGATGCCGGTAAATACCTCGCTGAATGCCATCGGGGTCGGGTTAGCGCCCAGGGCAGCAAAGGTATCAATATAAATATCGCTTTCCGGTACACGTATCTTTACGCCGCTGAAATCATCCAGGGTGGTGATGGATTTGTTTGTCACCGTATGACGGAAGCCGCCCTGGCCAACGCCCAGGATACGCACGCCGCACTCTTCTGCAAATTTGTCATATACCTCCTGCATAACCTCAGAATCCAGCACCTTGTAAGCTGTCTCATAATCCGCGTACATATACGGAAGATCCAGCACCATGAACTCCGGCATAAATGCGCCCAGAACCATGTTTGCCGTAGAGGCCATCTCCACTGTGCCCAGCTGCATCCCCTCAACGGTATCCCGCTCCGCGCCCAGCTGTCCGCTGCCCAGAATCTGGATTTCCATGGTTCCGCCGGACAGCTCGCTCACCTGCTCGGCAAACTTTGTCCACATCACATGATGCACGCTTTCCTCAGATTCTGCCTCAACGTGTCCTGCCTGGATTACCAGCTCAGCCTCGGCAGCACTCGCGCTCATGCCCATTGCCAGCGCCATCCCCATTGCCACGATTCCCATAAGTTTTCTTCTCATCCGCTTAACCTCCTGTGTTCTTTTGTGTTTACTCTACATACGTGCAGTTTAAGCTGCTCAGCTTCTCCTCCACCCACGGACGGATATATGTTCCGTCCCGCAGCATCGTTTCCATAATGCCTTCTTCCATCCGGTGTACCTTTTCCACCTTCTCCAGAAGCGCTTCCGCCTCCTCCGGCTTTACAAAGAGTACGCCGTCCGCATCTCCGATCACAATATCTCCCGGGGAAACACTCTGGCCGCCCACGCATACGGTGGTATTGATCTCTCCGGGGCCGTTTTTGTACGGGCCGTTGGGGGAAATTCCCCTGGCATACACCGGGAAATCCTTCATCTGGGAGATCGTATCGTAGTCCCGGATGCTGCCGTCCACCACGATTCCCGCAATCCCTCTCAGCCTGCAGTAGTTCACCATCAGCTCTCCAAAAATCGCCCGCTTTGTCGTCCCTCCGGCATCAATGACGAATACATCTCCCGGTTTTGCCATATCCATCGCCTTATGGAACATCAGATTGTCCCCCTCCGGCACCTTGATGGTAAACGCCGGGCCCAGAATCTGCGGACGGCCCATGGGCCGGATCCGTTCATCAATGGCCTGCAGCCGGTTCAGGCAGTCGTCCAGATTTGCCACCGGATACGCCCGGAATCGCTCAATCAGCGACTGATCCGGCCGTACAAAATCTCGTTTAATCAAGCATCCTCTGTTCATTTTTCCTCCCATGCCGCATTTACTGCGGCTCAAGTCTGTGCTACACCACCCGGTATTTCGGCTCTCTGCCCTCCAGGGTATCCAGCACCGCTTCCACTGCCTCCATGCCCATCCGGTACAATGCGTCCTCGGTGTCTGCGCCGATGTGAGGAGTGGCCACAAAGTTGTCCAGCGCCAGCAGCGGATTGTCTCCTGTGGGCGGCTCGGATTCAAAGGCATCGCAGGCGGCTCCCCTCAGTCTGCCGCTTTTTAGGGCCTCATACAAATCCGCCTCATTTACGATTCCTCCCCGGGAGGCGTTGATAAGGATTGCCCCGGGTTTAAAGCAGTCCATGTTTCTGGCAGAAATCAGGTTTCGTGTATCCTCGGTCAGCGGTACGCTGATGTTCACGATATCCGCCTCCCGCAGCACCTCCTCCACCGTTTCCCGCTTCCGGATGCCAAGCTCTGCCGCCGCTTCGCCGGTTACATACGGGTCATATCCCACAATGTCTGCCTGGAAGCCGCCTCTCATGATCCCTGCTACGCGCCGGGCAATGTTTCCCATGCCGATCAGTCCCAGTGTCTTTCCACTGATCTCCGTCCCGGACAGCTCCGCCGGCGCTACCCTTGTCCATTCGCTGCCCCTGGACTTCCTGTCCGCCAGGCTGACGTTTCTGGCCACATCCAGAATCAGTGCGGCAATCAGCTCCGCTACGGAATTGGTGTTGGCCCTCGGCGTAAAGGTTACGGTAATTCCATACTCCTTCGCCGCCTCAATGTCAATGGTATTATATCCCACCCCGTGCTTGGCCACGACCTTCAGCTTTTTCGCCTTCTCCATCAGCCCGCGGTCCACAGGAAAAGTCCGCAGAATAATTCCCTCCACCTCGCCGATGTCTTCCAGCCTGTCCGTTATTTCTGCCTTTTCCTTCAGCCGGGCTACAGCCTCCGGATGGATATATTCAGCTAAAAAAATCTTCATGCTCTTTCTGCCTCACTCCCAACGATTTCCACGGCCATGGTTCAGTTACTTTCAGAAAATTGTAGCAGTAACTATATTAAGCATTATATTTGCGACATTCGCTACATTCAAGTCACAAAGCTTCACAGATTTATTTGTGCATTTTTGTAGATTTTTCCTAATATTTCGGCTTCTTTTGCAAAAAATCGTCAAAAAAAATCCGTCTGACTACATTTTTGTAGCAGACGGACCTTTCTGTTCTTTTCCTTGTCAGCAGCCTTCCAGGCGGAAGTCCTTCAGCATTTCATCCCGGTCGTTCAGCTTCTCCTCCAGCCGCTCCGGCTCCTTAAAGCCCAGCAGCGTCAGCAGGTATTCCAGAATCCCCATGGCCCCCAGCGCAGAATTGAAAAAGCTCATATGCTCCGTGTCCACCAGCAGGATGACCTCCGCATCCCTGGCTATCGGAGAGGTCATGCTGTCGGAGAGTACGCAGAGGGCCGCTCCCTTCTTTTTGATCATCTCCGCCATTACCATATCGATCTTATAATAGCGGGCAAAATTGATCATAATCACCGCATCCCGGTCGGTAATTCCCTGTAGGGTGATGATGGAATCATTGTCGCTGTCGCTGATGACCACCACGTTTTCCGTCAGATAGCTGAGCAGGCGGCCAAAATGCACGGCGCAGCCTCTGGCTCCCCGAAGGCCGATTACGTATTTATGGTCAGCCGCCCGGATCGCCTCGACCACCCGCTCGTACTCCTCTGCACTGTTCTGCTTCAGCGAGTGCTCCACATTCTTCAGCAGGATGCGCAGCATTTCCTCTGCCGTATCCGCGGCCCTGTACCGCTCCGACTGGATGTTGAACCGCTCGCTCACCGAATGGTCTCCCAGCTTGGCGTTGGCTTTCCGGGCGGCCAGCTCCTCGTAGAGATTGTATTTCAGATCTGCAAACCCTTCATAGCCGATTGCCCGGGCAAACCGGATCACTGACGCGTCGCTGACCCCGATTGCCCGGGCAATCTCCAGGGAGGTCATATTGCATATCCGGTTCTGGTTCTTGATAAAATAGTCAGCAATAATCCGCTGTCCTCTGGTAAGCTTCTCCTTTTTGATCCGGCCGACCATTCCCTCCTGCATAGCTCTCCCTCCCTGTGTTTATCCGTTACCGGGAAAACATGATCTTCTCGCTGTTAAACATCCGGGTCAGCACCACAACGGCTATTCCGGTGCATATCAGATTTGCCGCGGCGGTGAGCACAATCTGCATCGGCTCATAGGTGAACGCCATGATTCCCGTCATACACTGTACGCTGTTGTAAAGCGGAATGGCGTACCAGCTCAGCGCCTCCTTGGAGCCGCTGCCCATCATGGAAGAAATGGCAATAAACATCACGACCAGCATCAGCGGCAGCACGTAGGTGGACGCCTCCTTTACGCTCTTGGCAAAGGCAGAAATGATGGAGATCAGGGCAATAATCAGCAGCACGGTGGACAGGATAACCACCAGCAGCAGCGCATAATCTGCCGCGCCGTATACCGACGTACTAATCTGCTCCTCAGCCGCACCCATCAGCTTGGGCAGGGAAAGCATGGTTCCGATAAAGGTGGAAAGACCGCAGAGCAGGGCCAGTGCGCTCAGGCTGATGATCTTTCCCAGCGCCAGCTCACTGCGCTTCATGGGCGTAACCAGCAGCGTGGCGATGGTTCCCCTCTCCTTTTCGCCTGCAATGGATTCCGGGGCGATGGACATACAGCCGCTGAAAATAAAGATCATCATCAGCATGGGCACCATCATGGAGAATATCTGGGCCGTGGTATCCTCTGTGCTGGCCAGATCGTATACCGTTTCTCCGCTGTTTACGTCAAACAAATTGGTCAGCGCCGACTCATACTGGTCTAAAATCTCCTCCAGCTGGCGCTCCAGGCCCATTGACTCGTTGGAGGAGGAGTTGTAGTACA
>JAHZHG010000084.1:1698-2078 GCA_019420425.1 Clostridiales bacterium | reverse complement strand
GCTCCACGTTGGGCACAGCGGCCGCCACTCCCCTGCCGTCCTGTAAGCCGGCCAGCCCGTTTTCCACGGCTTCATCAAAATTCTCCGGGAATACCGCCGCCAGATCCAGGGTTTTCTCTTCTACCCGCGCCTTTGCCTCATCCTGACTGTCTATCTCCTCTATGGAGATATTCAGCTGATCAAACGCCGGAGCCAGGGAATCCGGCATGTTGTATACTGCCACCGGAGATACCTTGGTTTCGTCTGCAGTGAACTGATCGGTCAGTCCGCTTCCCATAAAAGAATACATCACATAAATCATCACACCGGGGAGCAGCAGAGTAGAAACCACCATTTTCTTGTCCCCAAAGAACCGTGCAAACTCTTTCTTTGCAATTGTC
>JAHZHG010000084.1:0-1688 GCA_019420425.1 Clostridiales bacterium | reverse complement strand
TAAACTTCGTAAAATACATCTTCCAGATTTTTATCCCTGGTGATGGCTGCCAGGCTGTCGCAGCATACCATCTGTCCATTCACGATAATGCCGATCCGGTCACAGATCTTCTCAATCAGGCTGAAAATATGGGTGGATACGATGATCGTCTTCCCCTCTTCCTTCAGCTCCTGTAAAAAGTCGGTAACTACCTTGGCGGTCAGTACGTCTAGGCCGTTGGTTGGCTCATCGAAAATAATAATCTCCGGGTCATGTACCAGGGAAATCGCCAGAGAGGTTTTCTGTTTCATACCGGTAGACAGATTTGCCACCTTCACCTCGGCAAATTTGTCAATGCCAAAACGGGTAAACAGCGCGTTTCTCCGCTTCTCCTCCGTCTTTGCGTCCACACCGTGCAGCTCGGAGAAGAAATGGAACAGGTAATTCGGCGTAAAAAACTCTTCCATTTTTAATTCACTGGTCAAAAAGCCGATTTTGGTCCTCACCTGCTCCGGCTCCCGGCAAATGCTGCTGCCGTCCACCAGGGCGTCCCCGCCGTCCGGCCTGATCAGCGTGGCAAGCATACGCAGGGTAGTCGTCTTTCCCGCACCGTTTGGCCCCAAAAGCCCGAAAATTTCTCCACGGTATGCGGTAAAGCTTAAGTCGTTTACGGCTACTTTTTTCTTTTCCGCCGTTTTCTCAATTTTCTGCTGCTTTTTGGACAGGCTGAATACTTTTCTCAACCCCTCCACCCGCAGAATCTCTTCCATAAATAATCCTCCTCAATCCCTTATTTGTGATGCTGCAACCATCATAACGGTTAGAACCAGCTGTGTCAACAAAAATAACTTTACCATTATTCTGTGTGTATGTCAATTTTAAATTGTCAATGCTGATAATGTAATATCATTCAAGACAGTACATGATCTAAGTAGATAACCACAGAAGGAGGGATATCATGAACATAGGTGAACGGATCAAAGAGCTGCGGGAACAAAACGGCATTACCCAGTCTGCTCTGGCAAAAATGCTGGGGATTTCAAGAAGCGCGGTGAATGCCTGGGAGCTGTCCATTTCCATTCCCTCCGTACCGTATCTGATCGAGCTGGCGGCTATCTTTCATGTTTCTACGGATTATCTGCTTTGTCTGAGTTCGGCGTATACGGTTTCAATGGATAGGCTGAATTTTGAAGAACAGGCAGCGGTGGTCAGCTTAATCCGGTGCCTGGAGAAGGCGCATTCTGGAGATATGGGTTAACGGGACTTTTCGAAAATTGCTTTATGCAGGGCATTCATTGCGGGCTTTATTCTGGGATGACTGAAAGGTATACTTTATGTGCCGCATTTACTGCGGCTTCGTTCTGGGATGACTGAAAGGTATAGGATTTTACGCAGTGGCTTTTCGGACGCCGCCAGGGGTGGACAGCATCCATCCGTCACTGGGGCAACACTCCGGCAAACTAGCCGCTAACTGCGACTAGGACGCTCAGGAATGCCTTCGCGCCCAAGTCTCCGTAAGCGTCGGATTTCGCCCAATGTCACTTAGTTAAGCTGTCATGGTGGGATACGGAAAAAAAGAGGCTTGAAACGTATAGTATTTTACACATGTGGATACCCGGACGCCCCGGCTGGCCCACTATGCTCCGTCAGACACGGCGAATTTTGCCCCTTCTGGTCCGTCGCCTATGGACAGTCCCGTCCGCAAACTC
>JAHZHG010000083.1 GCA_019420425.1 Clostridiales bacterium | reverse complement strand
CAGCCGCAGACCAGCCGGTTATGGCGGAGGGGGATGTGCCCCATGTCCGTTGCAGCGCCATCCCGTCCGATCAGCAGATTGCCGTGAATAGAAATGGCATTGCCCAGGCCCGTTCCCACGTAGATCCCAATAATATTTTCCTGTTCAGGCAGACCCAGCTTCCAGATGTCATGGAGCAGCAGGAGATTGACATCCTTGGACAGATAGACCGGTATGCCCAGCTTTGGCTCCAGATAGTCAGATACCGCGATATTTTGCAGCGGCTTTATGTTCGGGGTATTCAGTACCTTTCGCTGGGTTCTGTCCAGAGAAGAGGGAAAGCCCATGGCAACAGCAGCCGGCAGACCGCTGCCCAGATATTTTTGGCAGTAGGTGAGGATGCGGCAGAGGAGCTGAGCAAGCGGCTCGCCCTCTGCGAATACCTTCTGGGAGGAGAAAACCTCCAGATGATGGAGTGTGCAGGAACGGTTGACCAGGCCCATGCGGATCTTGGTGCCGCCGATATCTACACCCAGGATATAAGCTTCCCCCATAGTTACTCAGCCCAGGGTTTAACAACAGACTGCACCGGCTCTCCGGTTTCCAGTGCCTGGGTCAGCAGGTGGGAGAGGTAGGCGTCCTGGCTGGCCTCGGCCAGGCTGTAGAAGTTTTCACCGGTTTCCAGATATATTTTCATGCGTACCATCATATCCGCGATAGCCAGCTCCTCGTCATTTAAACGAATCTGATCAGAGATCGTTTTTTCCTCAAACGGGCTGCGGTACAGATACTGGGATCCCAGCATAATTCCCCGCAGAGAGTAGCCCTCGTGGCTGGAATACTTGCCCAGGTCAATCCGGTGCATCTTTTCGGTTACATATTCCCCTTCATTGGAGATATAGCGGACGGTATTCTGGAACACCTCACCCCTGGTTCCGCAGAGCCTCAAGAAGCGGGAACGAATCTGGGAAAAATACTGTTCATCGCTGAAGTCAAAGTAGGATACTTTACCACTGGCAAATTCAAAGTTGGCAGTGTCCCGGGCAGTGGTCATCATTTTCCCGCCATAAACCAGGCCGCCGCGTCCGCAGGTTTCCTGCAGGGGCTGCTGATAGCGGCGGGCAGAAATATAGCAGGGCTCATAGCCGACACCCAGAAGCCTGCGCATTACGCTGATGCCATGATAGCCGTGGGCCATGGACAGGAGCAGGTCGGAAGGCGTGCCGATAATCCCCAGGTCTACAATTTTTTTCAGGCTGCGGTGATAAGGTTGTGCAAAATACTGCTCAGCCACCTGCATTTTTGCTCCCGGGTGCCGGGTATATTCTGTCCACAACTCATCCACTGCCTCAAGCGTAGGGGCACAGGGCGTTTCCGTCAAAAACGGGACATTTTCTGCCAGCAGCCGTTTATTCCATTCGAAGGCCAGCTCCCAGGGATAGCAGACAACCACGTAATCCAGTTCGTTTTTCATCAGCTCCCGGTAATCATAATATACCGGAACATGGAATTTCCTGGAGAACGCTTCGCCCTTTTCTCTGCTGCGCAGCAGCACGCCGACAACTTCGAACCGGTCGGGCATAGTGTTGGCAATACGGATGTAGAATTCAGTTCTCCAGCCGGCGCCAAGGACTGCAAATTTAATCATGATAATTACCTCTCTTTCTTTTTATGTGTGTAATGTGGCCCGGCGGTTTTCCTGAGCGTACGGGAAAATTGCTTGGGCGGCACGAATTACCTTGGTTTGTACAGACAGGCTGCTATGGTGAAGGAGTGAAGCAGTGTCAGGCAGTTAATTATGGGATGCCTAAAAGGGATATTTCAGGCCTGTTTTTAATTAATGGGAAAACGATTGCAAAAGCAAATGACTGAAAAACACACGACTTTATAGGAACTATTATAAACATAATCGAAAAAAAGTCAATGGAAATCCGAATGAATGTGAAAACATTTTCCCAATATGGTTAAAAAGCACAAAAACCAAATGAAATAAAGTCAGAAAGAAGATAAAAAATAGTGGAAAATAGACAAAATATACAAAAATTACAAAAAAGTATTGCATTAAAACCGCCTGTATGATAGGATACAAGCATCAGGAATGGGCAAAACATAGAAGGAAAACATTTTCCTACAAATGCAAAATATATAATATGCCCATAAATGTGAAACGGAGATTTAAGAATAACAAAAACAGGAGGGAAAACAAATGAAGAAAAAACAAGTGTTAAGTATCTGCCTGGCGGCTGCAATGGTATGCTCCATGCCCCTTACGGCTTTTGCCGCCGAAGGAGAAAAAGAAACGATTACTTTTTCCTTTGACCGTGGAGTGGCCAGCGCAGTGGACGAGCTGGTAGAGAAGTACAATGCATCACAGGATAAGGTTGTGGTAGAGATTGCGGATCTGCCGCAGAATGCCGATCAGGTTCACGATGATTTTGCTACAAAGCTGGCAACGGGGGATGATACCGTAGATCTGTTCGCGCTGGATAAGATCTGGATTACTGAATTTTCCTCAGCAGGCTGGCTGCAGCCGCTGGATGAATATTTTGATGAGGAGTACATGAGCCAGTTCATCGAAGCCACAAACACGGCCAGCTATGTAGACGACAAGCTGATGGCTATCGCATGGTTTACCAATGCCAACATGCTGTTTTACCGTACAGATATCCTGGAGGAGGCCGGCGTAGAACCGCCCGCTACCTTTGCTGAGCTGGAAGACATCTGCAAGAACCTGACCGGCCAGGGAGGCACCGAGTATGGTATTACCTTCCAGGGCGCCCAGTATGAAGGTCTGGTATGCTGCTGGCTGGAGTACGTTTGGAGCAACGGCGGCAATGTATATGATGCAGACGGCAATCTGGTGGTAAATACGCAGAACGTGATCGATGCCACTCAGTATATGGTAGATCTGGCAAAGAATTATGCACCGGAAGGGATCACCACCTATACCGAGACAGAAAGCGAGCAGGTATTCCTGGAAGGAAAATGCATTTTCCATCGCAACTCTCCTTATGTATGGGCAAAATCCTTTACGGAAGCGTCCAAGATTTCTGGCAAGGTGGGCTATACCTTCCTGCCTCAGGGGCCAGACGGCGACGGCGGCTATACCATGTTAGGCGGCCTGAGTTTTGGGATCAATGCAAATTCCAGCGATTCCAAGAAAGAAGCCTGCGTGGACTTCATCCGTTGGATGCTGGACGATGAGGCACAGGCAATCATGGGCGGAACCTATGCTTTTCCGCCGGTTCTAAAAGCCACGTATGACGATCCTGCTGTGCTGGAAGCTTCACCGGTATTTGAAGGCTATGATGAGTTCATCGAGAAATCAATGGAGAGGCCGGCCGTGAAGGATTACCAGAAGGTAACTGATGCCATTCAGTTAAATATCCATCAGGCACTGAGTGGACAGGTCGATGTACCCACTGCCATTGCAAATCTGGAAGCAGCATTGCAGGCGCTGGACAAATAGCAGTCAACGAAGGGGGTGCTGCATATGGGCAGCGCCCCTTTTTCCACATAGGTGCCCCGATGCGCTTATTTTAAGAAGGAAGGAGACACAGGTTATGAAAAAGAAAAGGCGGGAGACAATTACCGCATGGGTGATGATGGCTCCGGCGCTGATTGTTATTGCTGCGGTTGCGATCTGGCCGGTACTGAAAACCTTTTATTACAGCCTGCATTATCACGTCCTCACCGATCCGTCAGCTGGTACTCCGTTTGTCTTTCTGGACAACTACGCAAAATTTTTCAAAGACAGCGATGCGGTACGGGCGCTGCTGTTTACGATAAAATTTACGGTGGTATCTGTTGCCTGTGAACTGGTTTTGGGAATGATTATTGCCATTCTGATGAACAAGGCCTTCCGCGGACGGGCACTTTTCCGGGCAACCATGCTGATTCCGTGGGCGATGCCTACAGCAGTTGTCGGCCTGATGATGAAATTTATCTTTAACGACCAATATGGCGTATTCAATGATATTCTGGTACGTCTGGGAATCCTGGACAATTATGTGGCCTGGCTGGCTACTCCGGGGAAGGCTTTTTTTGCCGTGGTATTTACTGACGTGTGGAAAACGGCGCCCTATATGGGGCTGTTGATTCTGGCCGGCCTTCAGGTTGTGCCTGAGAGTCTGTACGAATCGGCAAAGATTGACGGAGCCGGTGCGGTTTCCCGATTTTTTAAAATTACCCTGCCGATCATCAAAAATACGGTATTGGTTGCGCTCCTGTTTCGTACCCTGGATGCATTCCGGGCGTTTGATATTATCCAGGTTATGACCCAGGGCGGCCCCGGGGGCACCACGGAAACAGTCTCCATGTATGCGTACCGGAATATGATGAGCTACATGGATTTCGGATACGGATCTGCGGCTGCTGTGATTATTTTTATCGTGATATTCCTGATCAGTATGTGCTATATGAAAATGATGGGAAACCAGCTGACGGAAGTCGATTAAAACAGAAAGGAGCAAAAAGCATATGAATATGAAATGGAAGAAAAATCTGGGACATGTTTTGCTTTACGTTATAATCGTACTGTTTTCCGTCATCGTTGCGTTTCCGTTTTTATGGCAGATTCTTACTTCGCTGAAGCCATTGGGAGAAATCAGCGCTATGCCGCCGGTCTGGTTTCCCAGCGTGCCGACGATCCAGTATTATGTGAACGTGTTCTTTGAGCGAGGCTTTGTAAAATATCTGGTCAACAGCTTTATTGTATCGGGAACAACTACGTTGATCAGCGTGCTGATTGGCTCGTCATGTGCCTATGCCCTCTCCAGACTCCGCTGGAAAGGGAAGAAAATTGTGCTGACGATCGTGCTGATGGTATCCATGTTTCCGCCGATTGCCAACCTGAGTTCTCTGTTTATGTTTATGAAGGAGACAAAGCTGACCAATACCTATCTGGCGCTGATTATTCCATATACGTCTATGTCCCTTACTCTGACGATCTGGTTCCTGACCAACTTCTTTCGGAATATTCCGCGAGAGATGGAAGAGGCGGCGGCAATTGATGGCTGCGGAACCTTCCGGTGCTTTGCAACCATTATCATGCCTCTGGCTGCGCCGGGTATTTTTTCCACTGCGCTGATTACCTTTATTTCTTCATGGAATGAATTTTTGTATGCGCTGACGTTTATGACAAAGGACAATATGCGGACGGTTCCCGTAGCGATTGCCATGTTTCCGGGAGATTATGACTTGCCTTGGGGGGATATTGCGGCGGCTTCCGTTGTTGTGGTAGTGCCCCTGATTATTTTAGTAATGATTTTTCAGAAGCAGATTATCGCCGGCCTGACGACGGGCGGAGTTAAGGAATAAATGCGCGTGACGGAATTAAGGAGGTAATTATGGCTATCGATTCGATTTATACCATTAAGCAGCTGGAGACAGCATCGAGGGATCCATACCGCCTGGGCTATCATTTTATGCCTCCGGCGGGATGGATGAATGATCCGAACGGCCTGGTGAAGGCAGGAGATACATATCACTTGTTTTATCAGTGCAACCCGCTGCAGCCTCATCCGGGGCTGATGTGCTGGGGCCATGCGGTCAGCAGTGACATGATTCACTGGGAACACCGGCCGTTGGCTCTTTTGCCGGAAGAACTGGACACCCAGGGGGATACACAGGACAATGAATTTGCTACGGGCGGCTGCTTTTCCGGCAGTGCGGTGACCGATGGCAGAAAGCTGTATATCATGTATACGGAGTGCCATCCGGAGGGGGAGGAATTAAACCAAACTCAGTGGATGGCCCATTCTGATCGGAAAAACCAGTTCCGGCGTGCCGAGAAGCCATGTATCGCCCACTATCCCCAGGAAGGCTCCATGCATTTCCGTGATCCAAAAATGTGGAAGCATGGGAAAATGTGGTACAGCGTAATCGGCAGCTGCCATGACGGCCTGGGCAATGCACTGCTGTATCGCTCGGCAAATTTGTCGGACTGGGAGTATATGGGAGAAATGCTGCGGGCCGAAAGTGCAGAAACCCAGGGGTATATGTGGGAATGCCCCAATGTGATGACTATCGGGGATACGGATATCCTGCTGGTTTCTCCCATGGGTCTGGATAAGCAGGAGATTTATACGGCATATTTTATCGGAAAGCTGGATTATGAGACAGGAAAATTTAAGGCTGAGCGGTTTGAGCGGCTGTGCGGCAGCAGAGAATACTATGCTCCGCAGATTTTCTACACTGCCGATACAGAAAAACTTCCGGTTGGCATTGCGTGGATGCAGCATTGGAGTGTAGGGCGATATCCCACTGTGGCCTATGGCTGGAGCGGTGCGATGAGCCTGCCCTGCGAGTTTTATCTCAACGAAGGCAGGCGTCTCTGCGCACGCCCGGTGAAAACACTGAAAAGCCTCAGAACGGATAACTTTATTAACTGGCAGTACCGGGCAGCCGGCAGCAGTATGCTGTCGATGCGCACAGGAAAGCTCTTTGAATTAAACCTGGAGCTTCTCCTGCCTGAGGAAGGCGGCAGCGTTCATCTGAAGGTCCGCTGCAGTGAGGAAGGGGAGGAGTACACGGAGATTTGCCTGGATAGTCAGAGCGGCGATGTACTTGTGGACTGCAGCAGGATGAATGGACTGGTTTCCCGGGGACAGATAAATGGCCTGGGAGAAAAACGCGGGCTGCGTATACAGCTGCTTTCTGACAGCTCGTCTCTGGAACTGTTTTTTAATGACGGTGAGCTTTTTTTTGCCCAGCGTATTTTTCCCAAAAGAAATGGGGAGAGGCTGGAGCTTAGTCTGCCGGCCGGCAGTATACTGACACGTCTGGAGGGATTTCATTTGGCGAAAATTGTATAAAACTATTCCAAAATTCACCAAATTGCAGTATAATAAAACAAAATTAATGTTACTTATAGCTGTCTGAAGCTTTTGAAGTGACGCTTATGCGAAACCAAAGGGAAGGGGGAGGCAGCCATGAAACAGATAACAATTGTAGACATTGCGCGTCAGGCGGGGGTGTCTGTATCTACGGTGTCAAGAGTGATCAACGGCTCCAAAAAAGTTAGCGATGAGCTGTGCAAACGGGTGGAGCAGGTGATTCAGGAAAACAATTTTAAACCCAATTCCATCGCACGCGGGCTGGTTACCAAAACAACGCATGTCATCGGTATTGTGCTGCCGGATATTTCAAATCCGATATTTTATAATCTGATTAAAGGGGTAGACGCGATACTGGCGCCCCAGAATTATTCATTTATTCTGTGCGAATCCCAGGGCAGGGCCGAGCTGGAGAAAAATCTGCTTCATATGCTGAAGGAGCGGAATATTGACGGGATTATTTTTGCAGGAGTCACGGTGGATCAGCCGCTGCTGGATGTAATGCATGAGATCAATATTCCGATCGTGTTGGTTTGCCAGGATCCCGACCCGTTGGATTGCGGCTTTGACGTAGTCAATTTCGATAATTTTCGGATGGGATATGAGGCGACGAATTTCCTGATCCAGAATGGGCATCGGAGGATTGCGATGATTTCCGGGCCGCTCTACGACAACTCGTCGGGGAAAAAGCGGTTTTGGGGATACCAGAAGGCCCTGGAGGAAGCGGGGATTTCCTATGCGGAAAGCTATGTGCGCTTTGGCAAGTTTACCTTTGAAGAGGGATACAATGGAATGAAGCAGATATATGAGGAGAATCTGCAGTTGCCTACGGCCGTGCTCGCCTCCTGCGATGAGGCGGCAATGGGAGCAATTGACTTTCTGCTTTCCTGCGGAGTGCAGGTGCCGGAGCAGATATCCGTAATGGGGACAACGGAGATACCCATGTCTTCCTATTACCGGCCGGCGATTACCACAGTCAGAATCTTTGCCTATGATATTGGACGGAAAGCCTCTGAGCTGATCATCAAACGGATCAACCGTGAGGCGGGAGAGCCGAGATATCATGAGATCGATTTTAAAATCATGAGACGTAACAGTGTAAAAGTAGAGGTATAATATCAGGAAAGTCCTGCGGTTGGAAAAGCTGCGGGGCTTTTTTGTGGTTGCCAGGAAAATTGGACAATGATAAAATAAAAGGCAGGGAGAACCAACGGATTTGTCCGCAGCTGCGGGAAAGCTGACCGGGCTGCCTTGTACCGGAGGCGGTATTCCTGCATGAAAAATAAGGGAGAGGTGACGCATATGGACAGACAGAAAAGCGGATCCCAACTGCTCATGACGCGGACGACTGCGGTCAGCGGAGGGCTTAGCCTTTTATTTGTCTGCCTGTACCGGCAAAACCATGGGGATATCTGGTATACCCTGGCCGTTACCGCCGTTACGGTATTTTATCATCTGGCGATGCGCCTGGCGGTGGGCTGGGCGGTAAAAAGCAAAGCGGGCCCCCGTCTGAAGCCGGAGAGCTTCTGGTTCAGGCAGCGGGTGTGGGAGGAGAAGCTCTATCAGCGGCTGCACATCAAGCATTGGAAAAAGTGGTCGCCCACGTACATCGTTGATAATTTCAATTTTAAGAAGCATTCCGCAGAGGAAATCCTCCGGAACATGTGCACGGCCGAGCTGGATCACGAGCTGAATACCGTGCTGAGCTTTCTTCCGCTGGTGATTTCGCTTGGCGTGGACAGGCTGAGGAGCGAGCTGTGGATTTTTGCAGTTACGGGAATCGTAGCCGGATGCTTTGATATGTATTTTGCAGTCATCCAGCGGTATAACCGGCCGCGGCTGATCAGACTAAAATCGAGAATGGAGAAACGAAAATGGAAATGAACTACCTGCCACTGGTCATGCTCCGCGTGGAGGATCAGAAAAAAGAACAGCAGATCATACAGCTCTGCCAGCGCCTGGGCTGCCGGACAAAACGTCTGGAAGATAAGGATGCCGACACCGCAGTCAGCGTACTGGCCGGAATAAACAAGGCCGCAGCCGGCAGCCGCCCTGCCGAAAAGGCCCCCGCCGGCTACCGGCTCCCGGAGCTGCTGATCTTTTCCGGCTTTCCGGAGGAACGGCTGGATGAATTCCTGGCCGAATACAAAAAGGCCGAAATAGCGCCGGTGGGACTAAAAGCGGTCGTTACCCTGCATAACCTCGGCTGGAGTGTATATCAGCTGGCTGCCGAGCTGTACAGAGAGCGGATGGCGATACTGCTGAACCGGAAACCGTGAATAAAAGCATGACGGCGGTTGCTGTCCTCCTGAGAACTTAGAGACTGGATAAAAGGGATTGGGGATAAAAAATGAAGCCGTGTTTATATATGATCATTCCGTGCTATAATGAGGAAGAAGTATTACCAGTGACCAGCGCTTCTTTTCTGAAGAAAATGCAGGAACTGATCGGCCGGGGAATGGTCGCGGAGAACAGCAGGATACTGTTCGTGAATGATGGAAGCAGAGATAAAACCTGGGAGATTATCTGTGGTCTTGCAAAGCAGAATGAGCATTACATCGGAATTTCCCAAAGCCGTAACCGGGGGCACCAGAATGCGGTTCTGGCGGGACTGATGGAGGCGAAGGACAGCTGTGATATTACCATCAGTATC
>JAHZHG010000082.1:6611-9498 GCA_019420425.1 Clostridiales bacterium | reverse complement strand
TGCCTTGCCGTTGAATCCCATAAAGATGGCCAGGAAGTATGCCATATAAATACCCAGCTGAGCTGCTGCACCAAGCAGGAAGCTCTTGGGGTTTGCGATCAGCGGACCGAAGTCGGTCATCGCACCTACGCCCATGAAGATCAGGGACGGCAGGATACTCCATTCATCCATTAAATAGAAGTAATGCAGAAGTCCTCCTACGCCGTTATCTGCCTCTTCCGGTGATATCATAATATCCGGGTAAATATTAACAAGGAGCATACCGAAAGCGATCGGTACCAGCAGAAGCGGCTCGTACTCCTTCTTAATCGCCAGATAAAGGAAAACACATGCTACAGCAATCATTACGTAGTTGCCCCAAGACAGGCCAAAGAACGCAGTTTGATGTAACAGATTTCCCAAAGTGTCCGTTACGTAACTCATGTTCCTACCTCCTAGTCTAGTTCATGGTAGCCAGGGTATCTCCAGATTCAATGGCATCTCCTGCTGCTACGTTGATGCTGGCAACTGTACCGTCCTGCGGAGCAACCACGGGGATTTCCATTTTCATTGCTTCCAGAATAACGATCGGATCACCGGCCTTAACTGCCTGTCCTACGCTTGCCTCAACCTTGAATACTTTGCCCGGTACGGAGGCGGTAACTGCAACGGCGCCTGCTCCGCCTGCCGGAGCTGCTGCCTTCGGCGCTGCTGCCGGAGCTGCCTTCGGTGCTGCCTTGGGAGCTGCCTTCGGTGCTGCTGCTACCGGTGCGCCTGCTCCTTCTTCTACCGTTACATCATATACATTGCCATTAACCGTGATCGTATAACTTTTCATTTTGATTTCCTCCTAATACTCAGGCTTTCTGCCATCTTCTATTTGATTTTTTAATGGAACGAACTACAAAACCATCCGAAGAGGTTCCCTCGGAAGCTGCGATTGCTGCGGTAATTACGGCCACCAGTTCCAGGTCGTCGGTCAAATCCTCTTCCTCTGCCACCGGAGCCGCAGGTGCTGCGGGTGCCGGAGCCGGCGCCTTGGCTGCGGGTGCTTTCTTCTGCTGTCCGCCTGCGCCCGGGATATACTTGAACAGGGAAATCAGGAAGGATAAGAACAGCAGCATCAGGAATACAATACCGATACCCATTACTGTGTTCATTCCTGCTCTCTGCATGTTCTCACCCAGAGAATAGTCCACATTCCAAGCCATCTCCGTAAAGGACATTTCCTTCATATCGGCCATAACGGTTACGGTAGCCGTATGGTTTGCGTAAGCAACCTTAGCGGTCAGCGTAACGGTCTTGTCCTCTTCCTCTACTTCCATGGCGGTTATACCCTGGTACTCGCCCAGCTCTTCTTTAGAAGCCATCCAGGATTCCACGGCGGCTGTGCTGAACGCCTCATCGTTTTCGATGATTGCTTCCATGTCTGCATCGCTCATCTGGGAAATGCTCTCAATCAGAGCGATCGCCTGAACCTTCATGTTCTCATACTGAGCGGCATATTTACCGTCTTCTGTCAGGACCTTCAGCTCAACGGAAGCCTCTTCAGCCGTTTCTGTTTCCTCTGTCTCCAGATTTTCTGCGTCCTCTACTGCTTTTTCCACATCCGATTCCGCTTCTGTCTTGGCTTCTGTCTCAGCCGCGGCCGTCTCAGTTTCTTTTTCTGTCACTGCCTCGGTGACTGCTTCTGTATCCTTGTCTGCTGCCAGGCTGGTAATGCCTGCGGTAAGCAGAGATGCCGTCATACAGGCAGCCATAAGAAACGCTTTTACTCTATGCTTCATCTTATTCACCTCTCTTAAACCGTGCCGTGTTTCTTTGCAGGACGATCTTCCCTCTTCGTGAATAACATTTCAAAAGCACCGATCACGTACTTTCTTGTATCCTCAGCTTCTATAATGGTATCAACATATCCTCTCTTCGCTGCAGAGAGTGCGCTGGACTGGAGGGAAGCATACTCTGCTGCCTTCTCGTTAATCGTAGCCGCGTCAGCGCCGTCGTACATGATTTTGGCTGCCAGCTTGGCATCCATCATGCCGATCTCCGCATCCGGCCATGCAAAGGTAACGTCTGCGCCCAGGGCCTTGCTGTTCATTACCGCATATGCGCTTCCGAAGGCCTTGCCGATCACCACGTTCACCTTGGGAACGGTTGCATTGGCAAATGCATAGGTCAGCTCGGCGGCGGCCTTTGCGATCTTGCGCTCGGAGTGCTTGTCTGCTTTGAAGCCGGTCACGTTGGTCAGCGTCAGTACCGGGATTTCAAATGCATCACAGAATTTCACGAAATCTGCTGCCTTTTTTGCTCCGTTGGTGGTCAGTACGGCGTCATAGTTTGCCTCAACCTTTCCGTCCTCTCCGTAAACCTCAGTGCGGTTGGCCACAGCGCCTACCGTGGTGCCGTTCAGGCGGATAAAGCCGACAACCATCTCTTTTGCGTATGCAGCCTTAACCTCTACGAATACGTTGTCATCTGCAATGTTGGACAGCAGGATAGCGGTATCGCCCACCGCATTGGCCAGATCTGCGCAGACACGGTTCAGGTCATCGGTGCACTCGTCAAAGGACATATCATCCTCATTGTTTGCAGGCAGCATACAAACTAATTCTCTGATCTGTCCGAAAATCTCCTCCTCGGTACCGGTAAAGTCAACCAGTCCGACCTCCTCACTCTGGAATGCGGCAGCTGCGGTGTCACACTTGGACACTTCATTTCCATCCAGGGCATTGGGGGAATTTACAAATAATTTTGCTTTTTTCGTCTCCATAAAGGTAAAGTCGGTCAGTCCCGGTACGATTGCCAGGCCGCCGCCGCAGGTTCCGAAAACAGCGGTAATCTGAGGAATCACGCCGGATGCCAGAGACTGCTTCAGATAAATCTCACCAAATGCGTTCAGGGCATCGGT
>JAHZHG010000082.1:0-6601 GCA_019420425.1 Clostridiales bacterium | reverse complement strand
GTATTCCCGCGCAGTCGATCAGACCAATCACCGGCGCGCCCATCTTCATTGCCAGATCGTATAAATGAACAATCTTCTTTGCATGCATCTCACCGATGGTTCCTCCCAGAACGGATGCATCCTGGCTGTAAACGTAAACCAGGTTTCCGTCGATCACACCGTATCCGGTGATGACTCCGTCTGCAGGAGTGTCTGCCTGCTGCATGTTGAAATCGGTACTTCTGGCAGTTACTAAGCCGCCGATTTCAACAAAACTGTTCTCATCAAGCAGAGAAGCAATTCTCTTGCCTGCCAAGCTTTGTGCTGTATTACTCATTCTTTCAGCCCTCCATTTTTATAAAAAAGTTAAACCAATTTCTGCCGATTATATTCTAAAGCATTTTCTGCCTAATTTCAAGTTTTTTCGTCTGTTTCTTAACAAAAACTGAAGATATACTTTTGAAGTACAAAAGACAGGCACCAGCGGTAGTCGATCTTTTCCACGTTTCCCGCCGTATATACCTCATATTGTGCCAAAAGCTCATTTCCCATCCAGTATTTGATGCTTCCCACGGTCTCGCCCTCTGTCACCGGGGCGTCTAAACGCTCCCGGATTTCCACATCTCTGCGTATCGTTTCTCCCACGGGAATGAGCAGCTTTTTCGCCTCCTGATCCGCTTTCACCGCCACCGAAGGCGTCTGCCCGTTTTCTACCGGTATCTGCTCTTCCTCCAGCGGAATATCGCCTACCGCTGCAAAACTAAAGCCGTCCAGGCCGTACTCCAGCAGCTTCCGCGTATCCTTCCATTTGTATCCCCGGTTATTCGGCCAGCCGCAGGCCAGCAGGGCGACGATCAGCGTCCTTCCGTCCTTCTCCAGGGCCCCCACATAGCAGTAGCCTGCATTGCCGGTAAATCCGGTCTTTCCGGAAAACGCGCCGTCCATCAGCTGCAGAAAGGTATTGTGATTCTGGCAGGAAAAGCTTCTCGCCCCCGAAGCATCCGTAAAGCTGTAGGAGGCCGTGCCGGTGATTGTCCGAAATTCTCTGCATTTTGCCGACTCCATGACGCAGTACTGCATAATCCTGGCCAGCTCCGCCGCTGTGGTAGAATGTACGCCGCCCGCATCCTCCCCGTCAAGGCCGTTGGGTGTGACAAAATGGGTGGACGTGCAGCCGAGGGCCGCCGCCTTTTCGTTCATTATCGCCGCAAAGCCCTCCACGCTGCCGCCCACTGTCTCCGCAATACATACCGCGGCATCATTATCGGACTCCAGCATCAGCGCGTAGAGCAGATCCTCCATCCGGTATTCTTCCCCGGAACGCACACCTAAATGCACCTTGGGCTGGGCGGCGGCATTGGCGCTGGCCGTACAGACCGTGTCCGGCTCCGCCAGCTCCAGGGCCAGAATACAGGTCATGATCTTTGTCGTGCTGGCCATGGGCAAAGCCTCGTCTCCATTCTTGCTGTACAGCACCCTTCCGCTCCCGGCGTCCAGCAGTACTGCGCTTTTGGCGTACAGCTCTCCCGGCTCCGGCGCATCCTGCGCCCCTTTTGTTGTCCCTGTCTCCATAAAAAACAGCCCTGCCGTGAGTAATGCCGTCAGGACTGTCCGCTTTCCCCTGGCGAAAATTTCTCTGAGAAGCCTTCCCATCGATATTCCCCTTTGGTTTTTGCTTATTTTATGAAATTTGTCTTTCGGTTATGCCCGTCTTTTCCCGCATCCGAAATGGAAAAACAGCAAACCAATCAAAAACAGGAAAATCAGCATGGCTACTCCTGCCTTTGAGGTACCGAAAAGCTGGGTGGAAATTCCCATCAGCATGGTTCCCATAAACGCCGCACCCTTGCCGAAGATATCAAAGAAGCCAAAATACTCCGCCGATTTCTCCTTTGGGATAATTTTGGCAAAGTAGGATCGGGAAAGCGCCTGAATGGCTCCCTGGAAAACGGCCACACAGACAGCCAGGAACCAGAACTCCCACGCCTTGTCCAGCTGAAGGGCGAAGGCGGTAATCCCCATATAGCCCACAATGCAGATCTTAATCAGTGACTCATTTTTGACCTTCTTCGCCAGCCGTCCAAACAGCAGGGCAAAGGGGAATGCCACCACCTGCGTCAGAAGAAGCGCCAGCAGCAGCTGATTATCGTCAATCCCCACATCCTTTCCATAGGAAGTGGCCATATCGATGATTGTATATACGCCGTCGATATAGAAGAAAAACGCAATCAGAAAATACAGGATGCGTTTATCCTGCTTCATGCCGGAAAACACATCGGCCAGCCGCCGGAAGCTGTCCCTCACCGGATGGGCGCTGCGCTCCACATAATAAATCTGCTTGTGCCCTTTAAGCAGGGGGACAGAAACGGCAAACCACCACACCGCATTGATCAGGAAAGCAATCATGACTGCACTTGACGCGCTCAGACCGATCTGATCTGCCATCAGTACCAGTACTAGGCTGACAATAAAGGGCACACAGCTGCCCAGATATCCCCAGGCGTATCCCTTTGAGGAAACCTGATCCATACGGTCGTCTGTGGTCACGTCGTTCAGCATGGCATCGTAAAATACCAGGCTGCCGTTAAATCCAATCCTGGCTGCGATGAAGATCCCCAAAAAGCCCAGCCAGCCAACCGGTATAGCCAGAGCCGCACAGCCGGCCACGCCTAAGATCAGGCAAAGGGTAAACAGCGGCTTTTTGAAGCCCTTCGTATCCGCCAGCGTACCTAAAACCGGCCCAAGCAGGGCGGTCACCAGCGTGGTAATCGAAATGGCATAGCTTAAATATGCAGTGGAATCCGCATCGGAAATCCCTGCAGCAGCTGCAATATTCTTGAAATAAATGGGAATGATCGTGGATACCAGCAGCACAAATGCAGAATTTCCCACATCATACAGCACCCATGCCCGCTCCAGCTTTGTCAGTTTCTCCTTCATAGTTCCGGTCAAACCGCGGATTCAGATACTCGCGGTCCTCTATTGTGCGGCAAAACTCCTCGATAATCCCGGCCGTCTCCGGTATTGCCTGCTTCCATAGCCGGTACAGCTCCTCTGTGCTTTCTCTGCAGCCGGGCAGCGGTTCCTTCCGCATGATGTGTCCCTGGATACTGTCATACACGCCAAGGGCCTTCATCAGCCCCAGCTTCAGCTTCCGTGACGCCTCATTCGGGCAGACCATAAGGTTGGTGTAAAACTTGGTGGAGACTATGGTCTTTTTTGCTTCCTTGGCCGTAATGCCCAGCACCCGGGCAACCGTACCGCTTAACTCATCCCTGACCCGGATCGGTGCAGAAGGGTGAAACAAAAACGGATTCTTTTTTTTCTTTTTCATCAGCAGACGGTCAAATTCCGTCTCGATCTCGTCATGGGCAGCCCCGGTCGCTTCCATGTAACGGCCAATGTAGGGATGACAGGTACTGTCCAGCATATAATGGCAGATAAAGCCCAGCAGATAGGACAGCAGCATCGGATCACGGCTCTCCAGGTATTTGTCCCTTCCCGCACGGAAAAACGGCGCAGCCACCTCCCGATGCATCCGTATTCCCAGGCTGTTGATGGTATTGCGGTGGAACGGCCGGTAATAAAACAGGATATCCGGCCCGTGCACCCCAATCAAAAATGCATCCTTCTGTGACAAAATCAGTTCCTTTACCGGCCCGGACAGTCGCTTCGCCACCTGCTTGCCGAACTGGTCATGTGCATACGTTGTAGGCATGGTTTTCTCCTTTAGTTTTCCAGCTTCAGCTGAACCTCTTCCTCAGCCTCGGCCTTAAAGTCTTCCATCTGTACAGGATTGATCGTCGGCAGCTCCTCCAGGGAATGCACGCCGAACTGGCGCAGGAAATCCTCGGTGGTGCCGAAAAGCAGCGGCCTTCCCGGCGCGTCGAGCCTGCCCAGCTCCTTGATCAGATTGTACTCAATCAGCTTGTTTACCGCGTGATCACTTATTACTCCGCGTATTTTTTCGATTTCCAGCCTGGTTACCGGCTGCTTGTATGCCACTATGGAAAGGGTCTCCAGCAGTACGTCAGTCAGCACCGTCTTTTTCGGCTGCTGGGCAATCCGAATCAGGTACTCATACATCTCATTCTTGGTACACATTTGATAAGCGTTTTCCAGCTCGATGATCCGGATTCCTCTGTCCTCCTCCTGATAGCGGTCCATCAGATTGTGAACCAGCTTTCTGGTGGTGGGTACGTCCTGCTCAATTGCCCGTGCCAGCTTGTCCACCTCCACTGAGTCTCCCATGGTAAATAATATGGCCTCTATCGCCGCCGCAAGCTTTTTTTCTTCCACTGCTCTCTTCCTCTTTTATCTCCATACTTAGTCCCACTGATCCGCCTGCTCCTGGCCGGAGGCCGGCAGATTTTCCGCTCCCGGTACCGCGCTGATCCGGATATCCCCAAAGGTACACTCCTGATCCACCAGTATCCGCCCGTCCTTCATCATCTGCAGGATGGTCAGAAAGGTCACGATCTTGTACATCTTCCCCCGCCGCAGGGTGAGCAGATTTTTGAAGGTGCAGTTCCCGTGATCCAGAATGTACTGTTCCACAAAGGCCATCGTCTCCGTCATGTCAATCTCGTCCCGCTCTACCTGTTTAAAGGTGCTGCGGATGTGATCGACCCGGTCCTCCTGCCGGCGCATAACGGTCTGAAATACCGTGTACAGCCGGTTCAGATCCACTCCCGCAAACAGCTCGTCCAGATCCACGGGCGGACGATAGGCCTCCACCTCCTTAGGGATCGTAGGCGGCTTATACATGGTAAAGGAAGCTCCTTCGCGGCGCTCCTTTAATTCATAGGACATATATTTGTACATCTTGTACTCCAGCAGCTTTTCCACCAGCTCGGCTCTCGGATCCTCCTCCTCTCCCTCCTCGTTCACCTCAGGCGGAAGAAGCATCCTAGACTTGATATCGATCAGGGTAGCTGCCATCACCAAGAACTCACTCATGATATTCAGGTCCTGGCGCTTCATCTCCTGGATATACTCCAGGTACTGATTTGTAATTTCCACAATGGGAATATCGTATATATTTACTTTATTTTTGTCGATCAGGTGGAGCAGCAGATCCAGCGGCCCCTCAAACGCCTGAAGCTTTACGGGTATTCCCATAATTTATCCTCTTTACCTTAAACAAAATCAATCAGCACCAGCTCCGGCGGATTATTGATCCGCAGCCGGATCGTGTGTGAACCTAGGCCGGCGCCCACAATCATCTTTTTTCCGTGGGCATCATAGGAGCCGTAATCATATCTGGGGAACAGCCCCAGCTGGGGGTTGACTATTCCGCCGAGCACAGGCAGGCGGACTATACCGCCGTGGACATGGCCGGAAAGGGTCAGATCCGCTCCCCACTTAACGTAGGTCGGAAAATATGCCGGGTTGTGGGCCAACAGAATATTGAACCGACCTTTCTTGGGACGTCCGATCACCTGCTTGATTTCTTCCACCGGCAGCTCGCGGCGATCTCCCCGCCTGTAATAGCTGTCCGGCAGCTCATAGCCGAAAACTGCCAGCTTCATCTTCTGCACAGTCAGCTCCTCGCTGGAGTTTTCCAAAAGATGAACGCCTGTACTGCGGACGGCGCTGGTATAATCCTCATACGCAGTCCCATAGGTTTCCGGATTCGCCCGCAGTCTGCACTCGTGGTTGCCGTTCACATAATATACCGGGTACTGCTTGGTCAGCGCTCCCATAAGGGCAACCGCCGCGTCCGCCTGACACGTTCTTCCGGCCACCAGCATATCCCCGGTCACCAGAATTACCTCCGGCGCCGCGCTCCGGATGGCCTGCAGCAGGTGTTCATTTCCCGGCCCATGGGTTTCGTTGTGCAGATCCGTCAGCATGGCCATGGTGAAGGGTTGTGCCGGAGCATTATCACGATCAATTGTCCGTACTTTATAATGGGTAACCTTGAACGGTTTCATGCCTGCCTCCTTCATCACTTCCTTTGTTTCGTGCGGCAAAGCCTCGCCGCACGCATTTCATTCTTTTTCAGTATAGCACAGTTTCCCGGGAATGAAAAGGCTAGAGCTTCCAATCTTCTCCCGCTTTTTCCAGATAGTCCAGGTATCCGGCCCGGCCGGCCTCCTCGCCTGCCACAATGTTTACCGTCCCGATTTCTCTGCCTCCCAGCAGATAGGCCAGTTCTCCCACCACATCGCCTTTCTCTATGGGCGCCTCTATGCTCTCCGGAATCCGCAGTTCCTTTCCACTGCGCTCAAATCCTCTCCCTCCGTAGACAGATAGGTAAACTCCCGTTCATAATCACAGCTCACCTGCTCCTTTGTACTCCGCGACACCTTCACGGGCGCAAGCTTTCCCCTGTCCTCATCCCGGTACAGACGACAGATACCAAAGCCATAGGTCATCAGCTTTGCCGCCTCGCCAAAGCGGGTCTTGGTATCCGGGGCGGTGAGTACTACGGAAATCAGCCGTATTCCTCCCCTTTCCGCGGTGGCGGAGAGGCAGTATTTGGCCTGGCTGGTGCTTCCGGTTTTCAGACCGTCGCAGCCTTCAAAGCTTTTCAGCAGCTTGTTGGTATTGGACAGGGTAAACGGGCTGCTGCCCCTGGCCGTCACATGGGTAATAGCCTCCATCCAGATACTCGTAT
>JAHZHG010000081.1 GCA_019420425.1 Clostridiales bacterium | reverse complement strand
GCTGATCCAGCAGATCCGGGCGCTTCTGCAGGCATAGAGAGGTTGGGAATAAATCCAGTATAGAAAGGATAAATACGGGCGTGAGCTGTCCCTGCTGGGCTATGGCTGTATGCGGTTCAGCCGCAGCGGCGCCCGCGGTATTGATATCGATAAGGCAGAACAGGAAGTAATGGCCGCGATAAAGGCCGGAGTCAACTATCTGGATACGGCATACGTTTATCCGGGAAATGAGGAGGCAGTGGGAGAAATCCTGGCGAGAAACGGCTGCCGGGAGCAGATTTATCTGGCGACCAAGCTGCCCCATTACCTGATTAAGTCCATGGCCGGCCTGGAGCGCTGCTTTCAGGAGCAGCTGCGCCGGCTGAAAACAGATTACATTGACTATTATCTGATGCATATGCTTACCGATCTGCCCACCTGGGAAAAGCTGAAGGCTATGGGAATCGAGGAATGGATACAGGAAAAAAAGAAAAGCGGCCAGATCCGCAATATCGGCTTTTCCTATCACGGCCATACCCGGGCCTTTGTTGAGCTTTTGGAGGCCTATCCCTGGGATTTCTGCCAGATCCAGTATAATTATCTGGACGAGCACAGCCAGGCCGGGCGAAGGGGGCTGGAGACGGCGGAGCGAATGGGAATTCCGGTAATCATTATGGAGCCGCTGCGCGGCGGAAAGCTGGTGGAGATGCTGCCGGAGGAGACCAAAACGCAGATGGCCGCCCATCCGCGGCACTGGACCCCGGCTCAGTGGGCGTTTCACTGGCTGTGGAATCAAACCGGCGTGACTGTTGTGCTTTCCGGAATGAATTCCATGGCTATGGTGGAGGAAAACGTAAGGACAGCGGCTGCGGCCCGGGCAGGGGAGCTGACTGACGAGGATAACCGGCTGCTGGAGTCGGTAAAGACGGAGATCAACCGGAAGATAAAGGTGGGCTGTACGGGGTGTGGTTACTGTATGCCCTGTCCAAGCGGGGTGGATATCCCGGGAATTTTCAGCTGCTATAATGCGATGTATACGGAGAAAAAGGCGAATGCCAGACGGGAATATCTGCGCTGCACAGCTTTTCGAAAGCCCCAGTCCGGGCCCTCTGCCTGTGTAAAGTGCGGAAAATGTGAACGTCATTGCCCCCAGCAGATTCCGGTGCGGGAGAAGCTGCGGGAGGCAGGAAAGGCTCTCGATACCCCTGCGAACCGGCTGGCTGCATGGGCTATCCGTACCTTCCGGCTTTGGGGCTGACCGGGCTGTCCGTACCTTTCGGCTGCGGGCAGCCGGAAACGGTCACAGCTTCCGGCTCAGCATTTCCGGATTCGTGGCATATTTTACTGCCGTCTCTTTGGTGATGATTTTCTGGCGGTACAGCTTCAGCAGGCTGTTGTCCATGGAAATCATCTGATCAGAGGCCGAAGAGTAGACCAGGCCGTCAATCTGATGCACCTTGTTGTCCCGGATCATGTTGCGGATGGCCGGGGTGAGGGTCATCACTTCAAAAACCGGCAGCAGGCGGCCGTCGGCAGACGGAACCAGCTGCTGGGAGACTACGGCGTGCAGAACCATGGAAAGCTGTACGGCGATCTGCCGCTGCTGGTTCGGCGGAAACACGTCGATAATCCGGTCTATGGTGTTGGCCGCCCCGATGGTATGCAGGCTGGAGAGGATGAGATGCCCCGTTTCAGCCGCAGTCATTGCCGTCTGTATGGTTTCGTGATCCCGCATTTCCCCAAGTAGAATGACGTCAGGACTCTGGCGCAGGGCCGCCCGCAGGGCGACAATGTAGCTCTCGGTATCCGAACTGATTTCCCGCTGGCTGACAATGCTCTTTTCATGGCGGTGCAGGAACTCCAGCGGATCCTCCAGAGTGATGATATGGCCTTCTCTGGTGCGGTTAATGGCGTTGATCATGCAGGCCAGGGTTGTGGACTTTCCGCTTCCGGCAGGACCGGTGACCAGGACAAGCCCCTTTGACGCATCACCGAGAGAGAGGATAGAATCCGGAATGCCAAGCTCACCGGGTGAAGGAAGCGAAAAGGCGATTACCCGGACGACGGCGGCCATGGAGCCTCTCTGGCGGTAGGCGCTGGCACGGAAGCGGGAAAAGCCGGAAATGGAAAAGGAAAAGTCGTCGTCGCCGCGGAGGAGAAAGCGCTCCATGCTGCGGTGATCGGCAAGCGCATAAATTTCCCGGATGATCTTTTCTGTATCGGCAGGCATCATTTTTTCCGGCGTCAGTTGCCTGCGCTTGCCCTGTATTTTACAGGACAGCGGAAGACCGGCTACGATAAAAATATCGGATGCCCCCTCCAAGGAGGCTGTTTTTAACAATTCTTCAGCATTCATGCTTGATTTCTCCTTCTGCATTCATCGAATTATTCAAAGGCAACTAAGGGCAGAGCGTTGTCAGCCGCCCAGTCCGTTGTATTTTCCACCGCCCATTTCTGCCTACGGTAGAAGCTGTCCCCGGGCGATGTGGGAAAACTGACGGCAAGGATTACAGACAGCTGCTGTCCCTCCTGGATCTCTTCCTGCCAGGAAAGGGTAAGGGCGCCCTCCGCTGTGCTGCCCAGCTGATAGCCTGCCTCTGCGGAAAAGGCTTCACGGACAGCCTGTTCATAAGCAGATTTTCTTCCGCCGCAGCTCTGATAAGCGCTGCGCAGTAGCCCGTCCGCAAAGGCGAGCTTTTCCTCGGCCCGTGTGGACGCCGCGTAATAGGCGGTCAGCCGCGCTGTGTTTTTTTCGGAAAACCGGGCGTCGGCTTTTGCACTGGTCAGGGAAAGCACGGCAAAGGTAACGAGACAGAGCAGAATAAAAATGACCAGCATGGAAGAAGTGCCAATGGCTAAAACAGAAAACTTTTTTTTCTTCACGGTGTCGTATCCTCCAGAGTATAGGGGAGATGCAGGCTGAATTCCAGCGTATATATGGGCGGCTCTTCGTCTGTGCTGCTTTTGGCAGTGAGGATAAAGGAAAGAAGCCCCTCTGCCGTTTCTCGGCGCTCCACCTGTATGCAGGAGGAAGCACAGTCAGCCGCACATTCCTGCCAGTCCTGGTCATAATATACGGTAAAGCTTCCGTCCTGAAGGCTGCCCTCTGTATATATCTCCGATAAAGCGGAGAGAGAACCGGATTCGGCCTCAAGGATGGCCGCCGTGCTTTGCATACAGGTGACGGCTGCATTCTGATCGGCGCTTTTGCGGCTGATTAGGTGAGACTGGACAAAGAGCTGGACACATACGGCGGCAGCCAGCGAAAAGAACAGAATGGACAGCAGCAGCTCCACAAGAAACAGACTGGAAGCGGAACGATTTTTCATGGCTGACTCCTTTCTGCAGCGGCGCCGCAGCGGGGGCTGATATAGAGGGAAACCGGCCTGCCCTTTTCATCAGTTACCGTAAACTGATAAAGATTTTCCTGTACCTGCCGGACGGAAAAGCTATCCAGCTCCAGGATTGTCTGCCCTGCCTCCAGGGATGGCTCCAGGGACATGCGGGTAAACAGTTCACGCAGGCAGCCCTCTGTGTAATAGATGTACGTCGCATATTCCTCATCGTCCAGCGTCTGCAAAAGGCGCAGCGCCGGTGTATCCCCGATCTGGGTAAGAGAGACACTGTCTGCCGAGTCGTTCTGCCGGATCTTTTCCGCCACATAGGAGAGCGCCGTACGGCCGGAAAAGTTCTCCTCCATGGTCGATACCGTGGACTGGTAGACATTTGCGCCCAGGGTTACGACGAGAAAGGCCGTGGCGGCGAAAACGCAGAATAAGCCCAGGGAAAAGACCAGATCAATGATATGCCGGTTCTGTGTGCCAAATTTCATAGCGTGCTCCTTAGTTGAGGGGAATGATGGTTACATCGGGCATAATGTTCGTCCCGACTGGCTGATAGTCAATAAAATACTGCTCGTCGTCATAGACAATCCCATAGTGCGAAATGAGATAATCCAGGCTTTCCGGATACCGACCCTCTGTGGCGTAGCAGTGGACAATGCTCCGACGCACGGCGTTTTCCAGGCTTTTCTGCTCCTCATGGGCCGCCGCAGAAGAGACAGAGCGGATACCGAAATAGAGCAAAAGCAGCATGGCAGTAAACGCCAGCAGAGGAAGCAGAAGGCGCCGCAGCAGCGGAAAGCGGACGAAACCGCCGGAACTGCCCGTGTGTGTAAATCGATTCATACGCATTCACCGCCTCAGCCGCCGATGCCCATACCGGACATGATGCCAAGAAGAGGAAGCATGACGGACAAAAGGACAACGCCCACAATCACAGAGAGTACAGCCACCAGAGATGGCTCCAGCACGGCAATGGCCCGGCTGATCCGGATATCCACTTCTTCTTCGTATTTTTCTGCTACCTTTTGCATGACCTCATCCGTGGCCCCCGTTTTAAACCCGATGGAGACCATATGGCCGTAAAGGCCGGTGAAAATACCGGAGGCCGCGATGGCCTCGCCAAAGCTGCTGCCATCGGCAATGGCCGCCTGACAGCTGCTGATTTTGGCGGACAGCTCCTCGCTGGCCACCAGGCGCTTGATCATCTCCAGGCTTTCGTCCGGATCCAGACCGCTGCTCAGGGTCAGCGCCATTCCGCTGGCGAAACGGCCCGAGGAGATGGCTGAGCGCAGCTTTTTGGGAAGGGGCAGGGAGAGCCTGCCGGTTTTCCAGAGGATAAAGCCAAGGATCAGGACAGCGGCAATCAGGCAGATAAATAGGGAAGCATACCTTCCCAGAGCTGTGCCGAGACTGAGAAGCCCGCCGGCCACTCCGGTCATCTCGCTGCCCAGCTGGGTATAGACCTGGTTAAAAATCGGCATGATTTTGGTGATCAGGACAAGGACGATGACCACCATCATGGCGATCATGGCGCAGGGATAGGCGACTGCGCTCCGTACAGCCTGAGCAATGCTGCTTTCCCGCGCGTAATAGAGGGAAAGAGAACCCATTACCTCGTCCAGCTTCCCGGACAGCTCGCCGATGTTTACCATATTCAGCATATATTGGGGAAACATCCCGGTGCCGGCAAGGGCGGTATAGAAGCTTTCTCCCTGATCCAGGGGAACGAGAATCTGGTTCAGGATTTCTTCGGTTTCTCTGGAGGCTGCGTCCTCCTTTAGAATATGGATACCCTCAGAGGAGGAAATCCCGGACCGCAGAATCATTGCCATCTGGTCGCAGAAGCCGGAAAGCTCCTCAGCGGTTAGGGGTCTGGGTTTGGATTGTCTGGTCATTGGCGCTCCTTTCAAGGTCAGCGGGAAAACTTGAGGATATACTCCTCGCCGTCCCCGATGTATGTGTCGGCGGAAGTGTCGTCCGCATTTGCGGCAAAGGTCGGATCCATCAGCTTCCAGGATTTTCCGTCAAATTCAATGATGTTATCCACCCAGCCGGCTTCCTCCAGATAGGTGCTGATCCAGGAGTGGTAGACGCTGCCGGCATAGCCGATTTCCAGCCGGGTCGGGATGCGCTGTGACCTGAGCATACAGGTCATCAGCGCGGCATAATCAAAGCAGATCCCCGTGCCCGTCTCCAGCGTTTCATCCACATCGGGCAGATAGCCGGAGGTGACGGTTTCCGCCTGTTCCGTGTCGTAGGTAATGTTCTCGGTGACATAATGATAGACCGCAGAGACGACATCCAGATCGGTCCGGGCATCGGCGCAGAGCGATTCTGCCAGAGCGACTGCCTGGGTTTCGGCGGAAAAGCGGACGTACTGGTTAGGGTAGAGAAACGGCCCAAATTCATTCTGCAGGGTGACATCCAGGACCGTCGTATACACGGAGGCATACTGGTCGCCGGAGAGCTGCTCGTAAATGTGAAGCAGATAGGAACCGTCTCCGGCAGTCAGCGGCAGTACCGCCATGTCGTCCCCGGGGGACAGGTTGTACTGGTAATCCATGCCGTCACCGCCGGTAAGGATGGCTTTTGCCTTTGCGGCGCTGCCAAGATACCGGATACAGATGTAGCCTTCAGATTTATTGGAGGTATCGACAGACACAAGGTCATTCCCTTCTGTCTGCTTTCCGTCTGCCTGCGGCACAAGGACATGGGCATGATTATCCCGCGGTTCCCGGGGAGCCGTTTCCTTTCCCTGGCAGCCGGTGAGCAGAAGGGGAACAAGCAGGCAGGACAAGAGGGGAATAAGCCGGTTTTTCTTCTTCATTATAGCTGCTGCCGCCCCTTTCTGTTGATTTTCCATGATTGTTCATTATAACAAAATGCGCCGCATTATGCAATTGGCTTGCCTGACAGAAAAAGAAAAAATGGGATTGACAAATGGATATATGTGGTATAAGATGTAATTGCATGAGAAGAGTGCAAATTTATGGGCAAACTTATTGAAAAGTAAGGACGCAAAGCCAAGGGTCTAAGGCATGGGGAAACAGATGCTATGACAGCCGGTTGCCACATTTTCGATTTCTACGACTATGTGCTAGATATGTTGACTGTTTGAGGTTAGTTTGTGAGAAAAAAGAAGATGCGTTACATTTTCTGTTTATGTAAGGAGTGGCAGCCGCTTATTTGATTAAGCGGTTTTTTATTTGCCAACGATTCATGCAAAGCAATGGGATATGATCATGAATTAAAATGTATGGAGGATGAACAGAAATGAAGATCAGAGAGTTATTCAAAACAGAGCCAAAAAGAGTTCTGCAGTCCGGATGCGCATTGCTGCTTGCGGCAGTCCTGGGCGTCAGCAGCTTTAATGCTTATCAGATGCAGAGCAGCATGGAGGTGCCGGAGCTGACCAGCTATATCGATGGATCAGACGGGGAGGACGTGGTGTCGCTGAGGGATGATGAGGTTCCTCTGGCAAGTAATTCCAAGACAACGACCAAGACCTCAACCAAGACCAGCAAAAAAATCGTAAAGCTGAGCAAGGCGTCTACCTCAACCTACAGCAAAAAGCTGGCGACCAGCACAAAGGTTACCAATAAGACAGCCAGCACCGCAAAGACAACGACAAAGACCAAGACAACCGTGGTTACCTCCGGTACGGAAGCATACGTAAAGAATTCCAAGAACAAGACGGTAACGACCACAGTAAAGACCACGGTACAGACAACCGTAACCACAAAGTCCACAGTTGCAACGGTAAGTGTTTCCTCAATTGCGCCGAAGGCAGATGCGCGGGTGCGGAATGCATACAATACGCTTGGATTTAAGGTGGCGATCAATTCCGGCGTATCCTATTCCGGATACTTCAGTGCAAGAGACCGCTCCATTACCCTGAGAGCCAAAGACAATACCATTTATCATGAGCTGGGGCACTTTTTAGGATTCATTGCCGGAAACGTAGATGTGAGCAAGAACTTCGTCACCATCTACAATAAAGAAAAGTCCAAATATACCGGAAGCAATAAAGCCTACGTGATTCAGAACAGCTCCGAATACTTTGCCGAATCCTTCAAGGATTACTGCCTGAGTCCGGCCGCGCTGAAAAAGGCGCGTCCCCAGACCTACGCCTTCATCCAGGCATCTTTAAATAAAGTGACAACCAAACAGGTATCCATGATTAAATCTGCCTATTCCTCTGTTTGGAAATAAGCGAAACAAAAATCCCCCGGCCGCACGCCTTTGCGCAGCCGGGGGATAATTAAAGGGGAGGATAAGTATTACTTTTTATCTTTGGTAATGGATTTCCATCAGAGGGGGATCCAATGAAAAAGAGTATACGCGAATCCCACAATTCATCCGCACCTGCCGTGCGGATTTCTTTATGAGATTAACTATAGTATGACCGCCTCCTGTTTTTTTATACAGAAAATAAAATTCTTTTTGAAAAATACAGGAAAGTGTTATATAATAACCTGAGTGAGGGCATATGGCCTGTCATGAGAAGATTAATGGACGAAGGATGGTAGTAACATGAGCTTATTGCAGGATTGGAGAGATGTAGCATACTCTCAGGAAACAGATAAGAAACAGATGCAGAAGTTCTGGAGCGAGTATTTTTTGATTGAAAAAGGAATCTATGAAAAGCTCCTTTCTAATCCGGACGAGGTAGTAAAAGGTACCGTTAAGGCACTGGCAGAAAAGTATGAGATTCCGGTTTCCACCATGGTTGGATTTCTGGATGGAATTAACGACAGTCTGATTCTTCCCAACCCCATCGAGACGATGGAGGAGGATACAGAGGTTACCCTTGCTTATGACAAGGAAAAGCTCTATAAAAATATGGTGGATGCCAGAGCAGACTGGTTATACGAGCTGCCGATGTGGGACGATATCTTCGATGCGGAAAAGAAAAAAGAACTGTACCGGGAGGCAAAGAAGATGAACACCGTGATCAAGGGGAAAAAGATCGGAAGAAATGATCCATGCCCCTGCGGAAGCGGAAAGAAGTACAAATACTGCTGCGGCCGATAAGCCTTGCAGGCGGGACAAGTTGAGACAGTGGGAGGCTGCTGCGGCCGCAGAACATGCGCGCGGCGGCCTTCTTCATTTCATATCACAGGAAAATGCGAAGCAGTTTCCTGTGATATAAAGGCCTCCGGCAGGATGCGCACAGATGCAAGAGGTATTCTATTGCTACGCAATATGCATCCGGCGCGGAAAAAATGTGCTTCTGGGAGGCAGATAAAAGTCGCGAGGATGTGCGAAGCACATTTTTTCATAAAAAAGTGCATCCGATGAAAAAAGCCCTTCGGGCAGACGATGCGCAGAGTGGCTGTACAGGGGAAAGGATGTGGAACAATGACCGGTGGATTTGCGGCGGCAGCGCTGTTGTGCTTTGCATATTATCTTGTGATTGCCGTATATGCGGGGATAACGGCGGATTTCGCCTGGATATGGATTGTTTTTGCGCTGGGTCTGGGAATCATTTCCCTTATCTGCGGGATACACAACAGACAGCCGGAGCTCGCCTGGGCCAGCCTGGCCAGGAGGATTCTGCTGACGGTATTCGGCGCCGGGATGGCAGCGCTGCTCATCCTCAGCGGCCTGGTGGTGAGCGGAATGGGAAAAAAGGGCGAAAAGGGACTTCCTTATGTGATCGTCCTTGGCGCTCAGGTAAAGGGGACGAGGCCGTCACGTGCGTTGAGACTCAGGCTGGAGGCCGCCCTTTCCTATGCACAGGAGAATCCGGAAACCACGTTGATCCTCTCCGGAGGGAAGGGCAGCGGAGAAGAGATCAGCGAAGCGGAGTGTATGCGGGGCTGGCTGGAGGAGGCAGGGATACCGGCCAAACGGCTGATTCTGGAGGATCAGTCCACCTCCACAGAGGAAAACCTGAAATTCAGCCAGAAATGGATACAGGATGCGCCGGTGGGGATTGTTACGAATAATTTTCATGTTTACCGCGCAGAGAAACTGGCAAAACGGCTGGGGTATACACAGGCTGTGGGCATTGCAGGGGCATCGGATCCGATTTTGCAGGTGCATTACGTTGTACGTGAGGCAGCGGCTTTGGTGAAGATGGCGATATGAGGAGCAGGTGCGCGGGTATGGGAGCATTATGCATGGAAGGTGTAGAATTTTACACACATTGGATTTCAGGACGCCGCTATGGAGGA
>JAHZHG010000080.1:5630-9545 GCA_019420425.1 Clostridiales bacterium | reverse complement strand
GATGGGACGGCGTAGATGCAGTGGGAGGCGGCTACACGTCCATGGTAAATATGGAGAGAGAGGACGAAACGGTCACTCTGCAGGCCCGCTCCCTGTGTGAAGGAATCAATGAACCGGTTGTCCTGGAGGGGACGCTGCCCGTTCAGAAAGATGAGGCCGCGATAGAAGAAAAGCTTGCCAGCGAAAAGGGGATCCAGGTAGGAGATGTGTTTACCGTTGAACATGACGGAAGCCTTGTTTCCGATACCTTCCGCGTAACCGCGATCATCAATGAGCCGGTGTTCAGCTGCGCCAATATTTACGATTCCCGGGGAAAAAGCACGGCGGGACTTGGCGGAGCTTCCTATTACATGGAGCTTTCGGCGGAGGCATTTGACACTTCCTATTATGCAGACTGTTTTTCGGTAGCCTATGTGAGAAATGCTTCTTTAGACGAGGTGTATTATTTCTCAGCGGATTATAAGGAGCAGGAGGCTGCGTTTAAGGCGCAGGCAGAGGAGCTGGGAAAGGAACGTGCAGAGCTGCGGTATAATTCCCTCACGGAGGAGGCGCAGTCCGCCATCAGCGAGGCCAGGGAGGAGATCGCAGATCATGAGCAGAAGCTGGCGGACGCCGAGCGCGAAATCGAGGATGGAAGAGAGCAGCTGAGCGCAGGCCTTGAGGAGATACAGACGCAATTGACTGCATTAGGGCTGCCCACGGATTTGGATGAGGCGGAAAAGCAGCTGGGGGACTACGGAATTGCAGCGCTTCCGCTGAAAAATGGAATCGCACAGTACCGCAGCGAAGCCGTTCGGCTGGAGGAAGCTGAGGCGGAGCTGGAAGAGGCAAGAGGAGAGCTGGAGGATGCGAAAGCTGAGCTTGCGGACGCTGAGGAAGAGGCTGAAGACATCCGACTGAAGGATTGGGTGGTGGCGGACAGAAATGAAATCGGAGATGTCCGCGGAGTCGAAACCATTGTGGAAGGAATTTTTGGCTTGAGCTATTCCATGTCTGCGGTGTTCTTCCTGGTAGCCATCATTATCTGCTATGCAACGATTACGCGGATGATCAATGAACAGCGGAGCCTGATCGGCGCGCAGAAGGCATTAGGCTTTAGGCCGGGAGAAATTCTAAAGCATTATATGCTGTACAATACCCTGTGCGCCCTGCTGGGGATTGTGATTGGGTATGTAGTCAGTGTGGCCGTCGTGGAGCTGCTGGTGCTTCATATCTATGCGCCGGAATTTCTGCTGGGAACGATTTCCCTCTCATTTTCGTGGAAGCAGGCACTGATTGTGGCGGGAATTTGTCTGGCGGTATTTTTGACCGCTACCTATGCAGCCTGTGCAAAGCTGGTACGCCTGCCGGCGACTACGCTGCTGCGGGGAGAGGTGCCAGTCCATGGAAAGAAATATTTCTTTGACCGATGGAAGTGCTACAAAAGGCTTAACCTGTATTCCCGCACGATGATTAAAAACGTGTTGAATGATAAAGGGCGGATGGTGACGACGGTTATGGGCGTCGTCGGCGGGCTTTCCCTTTTGGTTATCTGTATTTCCCTGAAGCAGGCGATTGCGGACTCGTCGATATGGCAGTTTGATCAATATTTTCTTTATGACTATCGGCTGGTATTTGACAGCAGCTTAGGCTCGGCGGAAGCGTTCGTACAGGCGCTGGATGAACAGAATATTGCCTATACGCAGATACAGGACAAGCTGGAGCATTTCCGGGTAGACGGAGGAAGCTGGGAAAACGGCCGGATTGTTGCGGTGGATGATGCCGAAGCGCTGAAGGAGTTCATGGTTCTGGAGAATATCGATACCGGGGAGATAGAGGAGGTTCCTCAGGACGGGCTTTTGGTTTCCCGGAGAGCTGCGGAAGCGTTTGGTTTGTCTGAGGGCAGCACGGTAGAGTTTATGGATGCGGAAGGAAAGGCAAGGGCATTCAATATTTCCGGAGTGATCGAGCATTATCTGGGCTATCATATGTTTGTGACCACAGAAAGCTATTTTGCGGAAGCAATGGGAGAGCCTGCGGATGCCTGCGTATTTCTGCTAAAAGGAAATATAGACGGACTTGAGGAAAAGGTCAGAGGGCTGGACGGATTTATTTCCCTTAAGGACAACAGTGAGTTTGCGGCCAACTCAGAGGTGATCGATCCGGTAATCGCCGTGTGCCTGCTTCTGGCCGTGGTGATGTCCCTTCTGGTGCTGCTCAATCAGGTTGTGATACACATTAACCGAAAGGCGCGCGAGCTGGCGGTTATGCGTATTAATGGCTATACACTGGCTGAGACGAGGGCGTATATCTATAAGGATAATATCGTTCTTACTCTGCTTGGCCTGCTCCTGGGCTGCGCATTTGGCGTTGTGCTGGCTTACGCGGTAGTCCGGGCGGTGGAAACAGGAGCGCTCCACTATGTGCGTACGCCGAATATTTATGCCTGCCTGTATGGCAGCGGGGTGGTGGGGGTATTTGCCCTGATTGTAAATCTGATTGCCCTGCGGAAGATCAAACAGTTGAATCTTACCAACGTAAGCGGAAATTAAGGGGGATAAGCGTTGAAAAAGAAGAGGAAAATTGCAGCGGCGCTGGCTCTTTTGCTGATCTGCGGCGGTCAGCTGCGGGGAGAAAGGGCTTTTGCCGAAGAAACCTACCGGAACGTGAAGGTACTGGAAACGGAAGGCGAGGCGTATGTCGAGCGGAACGAAATCCAGATGCCGGTGTATGAACAGCAGATGATCCAGGGAGGAGACTACATGACAACGGGAACTGACGGCCGCGTGGATCTGCGGCTGGACGACGATAAATATATGGTCGTGGAAGAAGATTCCCAGGTAGAATTTGAGCTGGAGGGTGATCAGGAGAAGGGTGCGATTCGTATTTATCTTACAGAAAGCGCCGTATATAACGAGATCGAAAATCCGCTTGCCCAGGATGACAGCTATGAAATACATACGCCGGACGGCGTAATGGCGGTGCGGGGAACTAAGTTCCGTGTTTCCGTCAGAAAAAATTCCGACGGAACGTTTCGGGAGACATTCATCACCGTTTTTGACGGCACAGTGTATGTACGGGTGAACAACGGAGAGAAAGAGGAAGCGTTCGTCCAGGCAGGCGAGGAAGCGATCATTGACAAGAACCTGTACGAAGAGGAAGGAAATGAAAAGGAGACAGAGCCACGGTTCCGAAAACGGGGCGGGGATATAGAAATCGGCAATCTGCCGGAGTATCTGATTGCGCTGGCAGAAGCGAGCAGGAATGCGGCGGCCGCGGCCGATGGCGGGGCAATGGCACCGTCAGAATCTGCTGCGGCACGGATTCCGGAGACAGCGCCGGCGGATGCGCAGTACACCCCGGAAACAGAGACGCCGGATGCGCAGCAGCCGCCGACAGAGACAGAAGCGCCAGATGCGCAGCAGCCGCCGACAGAGACAGAGACGCCGGATGCACTGAAGCCCTCGACAGAACCGGAAACAGAGACGCAGAATACACCGGAGCTGCCGACAGAGGCGGAAACAGCGGATACGCAGCCAACGGAACCGGAGACGCAGAATACGCCGGAGCTGCCGACAGAAGCGGAAACAGCGGACACGCAGCCGCCGGAAACGGAAACGCCGAATACGCCGGAGCCGCCGACGGAACCGGGAACGGCGGATACGCAGCCGCCGGAAACAGAGACACCGAATACGCCGGAGCCGCCGACAGAAGCGGAAACGGCGGATACACAGCCGCCGGAAACGGAGACACCGGATACGCCGCAGGATACCGCCGATCCGACGCCGACAGACACGCCGCAGGATACCGCCGATCCGACACCAACAGACACGCCGCAGGATACGACAGATCCGGCCCCGACAGATACGCCGCAGGATACCGCCGATCCGTCACCGACAGATACGCCGCAGGATACGACTGACCCGACGCCGACAG
>JAHZHG010000080.1:0-5530 GCA_019420425.1 Clostridiales bacterium | reverse complement strand
ATACGCCGCAGGATACGACAGATCCGACGCCGACAGATACGCCGCAGGATACGACAGATCCGACGCCGACAGATACGCCGCAGGATACGACTGACCCGTCACCGACAGATACGCCGCAGGATACGTCTGATCCGGCAGCGGCAGACGCGCCGCAGGATACGGCGGCGAAGGCGGTGGGGATGGCGCTGATCCCGATTGCGTTTTGTGAAATCGCTGTGTTTGTTAAGAAGAGGAAAGGAAAACATTGAGAAAACGCATAATGACCGTCAGCTTCGCTGCCGTCCTGGCGGCGTTAACATTTGCCTCCGTATATTTTCAATGGTTTGCAGGGCTGAACCTCTCCCTGCAGGACGGCATCTATCAAAGAGGAGAGCCGGTAGATGCATCCATAAAAATCATTGCGATAGACGAAAAGACATTAGCAGCTCTGGGCCAGTTCGAGAACTGGACCAGAGAACCCTATGCAAAGCTGATTGAGCTGCTGAATGAGGGGGAATATTCACCGAAAGCCATTGGACTGGATATTTTGCTGGTCAATGAAAAGGGGGAAGAGGACCGGCTTCTTGTGGAGGCCTGCAGAAAATATACAAACGTAGTACTGGCAACCAACCTGGTCTTTTCTACAAAAATTGAGACCGAGGGAGGCAAAAGCCGGGTAAACCCTCTGCACATCGATATGGTGGAGACACCCTTTGGAGAGCTGGATGAAATGGCAGAAACAGGGTTCGTGAACGCGGTGCAGGACGCCAAAGACAACAGCGTGCGCTATACCCTGCTGGAACGCGACGGGTATTCGTCCTTTGCTTCGGCCATTGCCCGAATGGCTGCCGGAGGCGAGGGAGAGGGCAAAGACCCCGCCGCTTCTATGCCGGTGGATGCAAACGGAGGAATCTTTATTGATTATACCGGAGGCCCCGATACATACGAGACGCTTTCTCTGATTGATGTGCTGGAAGGAAAGATACCCGCGGCAGCTTTTGCAGACAGCATTGTACTGGTAGGCGCTCATGCGGCGGGCATGGGGGATTCTTATCCGGTTCCCATTAAAAAGGGAACCCAGATGTATGGCGTGGAAATCCATGCCAATATCATACAAAGCCTTCTGGAGCAGCGCTGCCTGGTGAACGTAAATGTGATCGGGAATGCCGCCGTCTATGCGGCAATAGTAGGGATACTGGCCCTGCTTGCCGTTCATATGAAAATCTGGGTGAATGTGCTGGGGGCTGCGGGAATCCTGGCCGCCCAGTATTTCCTGTGCCTGAAGCTGGATGAAAAAGGAATCGTCATTCATCTAATTACCCTTCCTCTGGCCGTGCTGGCGGTTCTGGTCTGGAGCATTGTCAGCAAATATGCGGCAGAGGCTTTGCAGAAGCGGAAGATCATCCATGCATTCCGCAAATATGTTGCGCCGCAGGTGGTGGAGGAAATAGCCAAAAACCATGATTTTCAGTTAAAGCTGGGAGGAGAAAAACGGCATATTGCCGTACTTTTTGTGGATATTCGCGGGTTTACCCCATTGAGTGAGGCGCTGGAGCCGGAACAGGTAGTGGAAATTCTGAATGAATATCTGGAGCTTGTCACACAGGCAATTTTCCGGAACGGCGGGACGCTGGACAAGTTCATCGGAGATGCTGCCATGGCGGTGTTTAACGCCCCCTTTGACAGTGAAGATTATGTTTATCAGGCGGTGTGCGCAGCCAGGGATATTGCAGCGGGAAGCGACCGGATCGCTGAGAAATTTATCGAACGATTTGGAAAAAGGGTGAGCTATGGGATCGGCGTAAATTGCGGAGACGCAGTTGTGGGAAATATTGGATCCGATTTCCGGATGGATTATACGGCAATCGGGGATACCGTGAATACCGCAGCCCGGCTGGAAGCAAATGCAAAAGCAGGACAGATCCTGATCAGTGAATTTGTGTACGAGCGGCTCAAAGACCGTATTGAAGTAACGGAAATAGGAGAAATCCCGTTGAAAGGAAAATCCAAAGGCATTATGGTTTATGCCCTGGATGGCATTTGAGCAAGGAGGGAAAAGCATGAGATACCACGGTATACCGGATCTGGAGCACCTGGAAGAATGGGCTGCACTGGATATTCCTTTTGAATATAATGACTTTATGCTGCCTGGCATACTGGACCAGAGGGAGGAGACCGAAAGGCGCATCCACGCATATCTTCAGCTTAAGCGCGACCGAAGCGCAGATACGCTGCACGGGCCTTTTCTGGACATTACCATACACTCTGCGGATGCCCTGATAAAGAAAGCCAGCGATTACCGCATAAGGCAGGCGTGTGAAATCGCGCTGCGCCTGGAGGTAAAGGGCATGATCCTTCACACCAATTTTATCCCCAACTTTTACGAGAAAAATTACCGGGAAGGGTGGATCAGGAAAAATGAAGAATACCTGACCCGGCTGCTTGCCGATTATCCCGGACTGTATATTTATATGGAGAATATGTTTGACGAGGAGCCGGACTGCCTCATTGCCCTCGCAAAGCGGATGCAGGGACAGCGCTTTGCCGTATGTCTGGATCTGGCCCACGCGCATATATCCAAAACAGAGATTTCCACCTGGCAGGAGACGTGCGCCCCCTATATCGCCCACTATCATATCAATGATAATCACGGAGTGATCGACGAGCACCTCCCTGTGGGCGAGGGAAACATTCCGTGGAAGGCGGTTCTTCCACGGCTTTGCCGGGACGCCTCCGTTCTTGTGGAAGTAAATTCTCTGGAAAAATACAAAAAAAGCGTCAATTATCTTTCCCATATTTGGGGATAAGAGGGAAAAAGTATGACAGGAGTTCGTGTGCTCGTTATTTTCATTTTATATGGTCTTGCCAGATGGCCGCTGGGAAAATGTGTTCCGGCGGCCTCTGCCCGGCGTATGCCCATTAAACGCCTTGATTTTCTTTTGGTTGCGGGAATCTGTCTGCTGTACGGGGGTTTTGCCTTCTGGAAGCTGGGGATCCGGGAAGCGCCTGTCACCGAATATCCGCTGGGAGCAGGGATTGAGCTGGACTTCGGAGAAAATGTCCGGGTGAAAACCCTGAACTGGTATCTGAAGGACTCCGCCCGGCATAGGATAGCGCTGGAGAGCAGAGCCTCTGCGGATGAGCCATGGCAGAACAGGCAGGAGATTTTCATGGAGCGTGCATTTTGCTGGGGAAGCGTTGAATTAAATCTGTCCGGCAGGTATTTCCGCCTCACCAGCCTTACGGATGGCGGATCCTATCCTGCGTCCGCCGCTTTGGGGGAGCAGGCCGTGAATATTGCAGAGCTGGTGATACAGGATGAGGACGGAAACGTGATAATTCCGGTAAATGCGGCGTCTATGGCGGAGCTGTTCGACGAGACGGCGCTGCTTCCCCAGGTGATGGATTATCAAAGCGGCGCCTATTTTGACGAAGGGTATTATACCAGGACGGCCTATGAATTTCTGCATGGCCTGCGTCCTTACGAGATAACCCATCCGCCCCTGGGAAAAGTGTTCATTGCCCTGGGCGCAGCGTGCTTTGGAACTTCGCCCTTTGGATTCCGTATCGTGGGAACGGTTTTTGGGATACTGATGCTTCCATTCCTGTATCTTTTTGGGCGGAATATGACGGGGAGCCGTCTGCTTGGCGGGTTTGCCTGCTTCCTGTTTGCCTTTGATTTTATGCATTTTACGCAGACAAGAATTGCTACGATCGATGTGTACATCACCTTTTTTACGATTCTGATGTTCTATTTTATGTACCAATACAGCCGCATGAGCTTTTATGATACGGCGCTGAAGCGGACCTTCCTTCCGCTTGGCGCATGCGGACTCTCCTTTGGCCTGGGAATCGCCTGCAAATGGACGGGATTTTATGCGGGAGCGGGGCTGGCCGTACTGTTTTTCCGGGTATTGTACCTCAGGTACCGGGAATACCTCTATGCGTCCGGGGCGCCTGACGGAAGCAGCAACGGAATCACACATACATACATTATCGGGCATTTTTGGAAAAATACCAGAAAAACGCTTGTCTTCTGCGTGATATTTTTCCTGGCCATTCCGTTTTTGCTCTATCTGCTTTCTTATCTTCCCCTTGCGGATGGGACGGATGAGGGGCTGCTCATGCGGATGTGGAAGAATCAGAACTATATGTTCAGCTATCATGCAGGCCTGGATGCGGAGCATCCCTATGCTTCCCCATGGTATCAATGGCCGTTGATGATACGGCCGGTGTTTTATTATGCCAGAAGCATCGATGATGTCATGAAACAGGGGATCAGTGCGTTCGGTAATCCGCTGGTATGGTGGGCCGGGATTCCGGCGCTGGTCTACATGGTATACCTTTGGCTGCACAAGAAGGACAAAAACGCAGCGTTTCTCTGTACGGCCTATGCATATTGCTACCTGCCATGGTGCTTTGTCACCAGATGCACCTTTGCCTATCACTACTTTCCCTGCGTACCGCTGGTCTGTCTGATGATTATGTACAGCCTTGCCCAGTGGAGAGGACGGCTTGGCTTTCAAAAATCCGCAGCCCTGGCGATCGGGTACGGGGCCATGGCGTTTGGCCTGTTTCTGGCGTTTTATCCGGTGCTCTCCGGGCAGCCGGTTTCCGGGACGTATGTAGCAGAGACGCTGCGGTGGCTGGACAGCTGGGTGCTTGTGCAATATCGCTGATGTATTCGCTCTTTCCCGGAAAGTGCACGGCAAAGGCGGAGGATTCAGAAGATTAAATCATAGAAAGAAGGAACATTAACATGGATGGTATTTTGGAAATATTTCGCCGCAGGGCGTTTGCGGCTCCGGAACAACAGGTATACAATTTCCTGGACTGCGGGACGACGCCCTTTACGGAAAAAGTGGTTACGATCAGGGAAGCGTGGAAGCGATCGATGGCGATTGCCGCAGAGCTGAAAGCGAAAGGGGCAAAAAAGGGAGACTGTGCAATCATTTTATCCATGCAGGATGCAGGTACGGTCTACGCGGTATGGGGATGCATGATCGTCGGCGTGGTATTTACCCTGATTCCGCCGCCTCTGGATGAGAGCAAACTAAACCGCTTTGTTTCTGTGCTGAAAAGCTGCGGGCCAAAGTTTCTGATCTCAAATGAGGGCCTGGAAAAGGCCAACGAAAATAACGTAACCGGATCGCTGATGCGTCAGGCATTTTTCCAGGTGCTTACCCTGAAGCGAATCTATACCGATAAAATTAAGCCGTACGATGGACCGGATCTGCTCTGCGCACATGAGGCGGACGACCTCCTTTATTTGCAGTATACTTCAGGCTCCACCTCGGCGCCCAAGGGGGTCATGGTCAGCAATAAAAATCTGCTGAGCTGCATTGAGCTGTGCATGGAGATCTTTGATTTCAAAAATGACCAGATACTGGCGTCCTGGGTACCGTTTTACCATAATATCGGGCTGGTAGTGGCGATTTTCATGCCGGTCTTTTCCGATACGAGCAGCTCCTGCTTTATTCCGACGCTGCAGTTTCTGAAAAAGCCTGCCGTCTGGCTGGAGGTATTGTCCAGGTGCCGGGCGACGATAACG
>JAHZHG010000008.1:4589-23815 GCA_019420425.1 Clostridiales bacterium | reverse complement strand
CGCCCATGGCCATGGTTCCCAGCGCGCCGTAACGGGTATGGGAATCGGAGCCCAGGATCATCTTCCCGCCGCCTGCAAGCATTTCTCTGGCAAACTGGTGGATAACTGCCTGATGAGGCGGTACGTAAATTCCGCCGTATTTCTTTGCGCAGGTGAGGCCAAACATGTGGTCATCCTCGTTGATCGTTCCGCCTACTGCGCACAGGGAGTTGTGGCAGTTGGTCAGCACATAGGGGATGGGGAATTTCTCCAGCCCTGACGCGCGGGCGGTCTGGATGATGCCGACAAAGGTAATATCATGGGAGGTCAGCTTATCGAATTTGATTTTCAGCTTGTCCATGTTCCCGGATGTATTGTGGGACTCCAAAATAGAATAAGCGATAGTATTCTTCGCAGCCTCTTCCCTGGAAGGAACACGATCGCCCAACTTTTGCCTTAATATCTCAGCTGCATTCTGTCCGTCGTCTACCAGCTCTGTGCCGTTTACCAGATAGACTCCGCCTTCATGTAATTTAATCATGCAGTTTTCCTCCTACTTTTTTTCATAATTTTTTTCATTATAATGCCCGAGTGGAGAGATTGCAAGGATTTTATCTTCCCCTTAGCAGGCAAAAGTAATATTTCGTAACAGTTCAGCCCAGGACTTTGCACTTGCTGCAAAGTCCGTAAGAACACGTAAATTTTACCAAGAGGGAATCTGCCCCTCGCCGCAGGCGACTTTCAATGGGCAGATTCCGTAACGGTTCAGCCAAAGGCTGAACCGTTACAGGCAAAAGCCTCCAAACCGGAAATCTCTTCCTGATTTGGAGGCTTTATTTCACTTAATCCTTATTTCCAAAGTGTGGTAGTCAAATAGTCTTTGAGGACCTGCGGCCATACGTACCAGTCGTGGGAGCCCTCTACGGTGATGTAGCTGCCGCCATTGTTATAGGTAACGCCTGCTGCGTCCAGCTTTTCCTTTATGCCGATCAGGGTCTTGTCCAGATCGGTATGATAGCTTACGCCCATCATCAGCTGATCTGCCCAGCCTGCTGCCAGGTAAACGTTGGGCTGCTGATATGCAGAGTAATCCTCAAGCTCAGGCCATGCCCATGCAGATGATCCGCTGAATAATCCAAAATAGCCGAATGCGCCCGGATCATTGATGTAGATTTCATTGGTCAGCTTTGCGCCGTTTGACAAACCGGCGAATGCCTTTCCGGAAACCTCTGTAGAAACGTTGTAGTTTTCTTCTACATAAGGAATCAGATAGTTTTTGATATTATCGTAGCAGTACATAAAGTAATCGTCATTTTCGCTTGCGCCTTCAAATTTGTCTCGGTATACTTCATTGTACATGCAGACAACAACAAAGGGTTCGCACTCACCGTCAGCGACCAGGCGGTCGATGATATTTCCCGCATTTCCCTGATGGAACCAGTCTGCTTCGTCTCCGCCGCCGCCATGGGAAAGATACAGCACCTTGTACGGCTCTTCTCTGTTCTCATCATAGCCTGCCGGCAGATAAATCTGGGCAACCTGCTCAAGATCCAGGCCTTCATAATTGACGGCAAGAATTTCTCCCTGCTGGGACTCATCCTCTATCGGCGTTACCCAGCTCCAGTCATAATATTCTTCATCGCCCTGTTTTTCATCATAGGGTACAAAGAATTTGCTTCTGGTCTGCTTTGAGCCAAACTCCACGTTGCAGGACGGGAGGTTGGCCGGGTCTGCGATTGTCTCATAGGTTTCGCCGCCATCATAGGAAACCTGATACTGGTACAGATAGCTGCCTCCCGGAAGAGTAATGCTGGCCGACCATACGCCATTCTCATCCTTTTCCATTTCTACGGTGCTGCCGGTATCCGTTACATGCTTCAGGTCCTGGCCCGGCTGCCACTCATCCCAATCGATATAATGGTTTTCGATAGGGTCGTTTGCACACAGGGTAACGCCCCTTGAATATACATGAATATCTCCGCTTACATAAAACAGGAAGCCGCCGACCAGCTTTACATCCGTTGCCTCTGCATCTTCATAAACGAAATCAATGGTATAGCCTGTTACAGATTCACTGTCTGCGTTTACTGTCACGCCGGGATCTGCTGCCAGAGCTGTTCCTGATAATACGCCTGCCAGCATAAATGCTGCCGTTAAAACTAAGCCTCTTTTTCTCATTTTTCTAACGCCTCCTCATTTTTTCGTTCATCGTCTGTAAAGCAGCTGCTTTCTGTTCCGGATGGTCTTATTTTAACCTCGCTTTTTCCTTTCGTCAATTTCCCCTAAGGCCCGTTTTTATAAGAATTTACCCTATCCTTTTTCCTTTTTTTCTCCATTTTTTATTTTTCATTCCTGATGAAAAAAATCGTAGATTTTCGGGTCGAAATACTTTCCTGGCTATGCATTTATGGATTATAATGACAGTAAACCTGTATGCGCCGCATTGCAGCGCTCCACCTTACCTAAAAGTCCACTGGCGCATGGGGCATCTCTGAACGAATGCCGTCTAACCGGCAGAGGACTTTCATCGCAATTATAAAAAAATGTGCTTCGCACATCCTCGCGACTTTTATTTACTTCCCAGAAGCACATTTTTGCCGCGCCGGATGCATATTGCGTAGCAATAGAATACCTCTGTAGCATAGGAAAATGCGGAGCAGTTTCCTATGCTACAAGAAAGGAGATGCCCATGCATAAAAAACAAAAATATGCCGTTTGCCTGCTGGCCGTCCTGGTTATCTGTCTGTTTGCCGGATATGCGGGTTTTCTGTATTTTTCTAATTATCCGGCAGAAGCCAGGGCCGCCGGAAAGATCACGGCAATACTGAACAAGGAGCAAAGCCAGTTCTGGAAAAAAACCTGGGAGGGCTTGCGGGAGGAGGCCGCCGCCCGGCATTTTGACCTTTCCGAATATCAGGTGACTAACACGGAATCCATTGCCGATTACCTGGAAATCGCGATTCTGACTGATACGGACGGAATTATTTTTAATCCCTCGAACGTCCATGACGAGCCTACAAAAGAGCTACTCCGGGAGGCCAGCGATAAAGGCATTTGGCTGATCGCTCTGGATACGGATTATGAGGACGTTCCCGTCATTTTTCTCGGAATCGATAATGTTTCCAGCGGGGAAAAAATTGCCGAATATATCCATCAACAGATCACTGACGAACAAATCCTGCTCCTGAGCTATGAAGTGAATCACTCCTCCGCCCTGGGCATTCGTCTGGAGGCTATCCAACAGGCGCTGGAGGCTTTGGGCCATCAGGATCAGATCCGCGTGCTGAAAATTCCAAATAATACAAGCGAATTGACCGGCGTGGAAATCCGGGAATATCTGAACGACTACCTGCCTTCTGTTGAGGGCAATGCCTTCATCGTCGGTATCGGCCCCCTGCAGACGCTGTACGCGGCCAAAACTGTCCTCTCCCTCAATGCTTCCGAACAGTTCCGGGTTGTCGGCTATGGAGAATCCCAGGAAGCCGCTGAGCTTTTATCGGACAACGCCATTGAAGCGCTTTTGATGCAAAATAATAAACAGATGGGCAGCATATCAGTCCGGTATCTGGATGATTTTTTATCCGGAGAGGCCAGCTCTCCGCTGACCGTATATATCGACAGTTCTTTGTATTTCAGTGAAAGCCAATAGCCAAAAGTAAGGAGGCGGAATGCATTGTATCGTCTATTAATTGTCGAAGATGAAATTTTTTCTCAGCAGGCACTCCAGTGCTCTATTGAATTTCTGTATCCGGAGGAATTTGAGTTTATTGCCACAGATAACGGGCTGGACGCGCTCAATCTGTGTCAGCACGATCAACCGGATATTGTCCTTGTTGATCTGAATATTCCGGGAATATCCGGGCTGAATCTGATTCGGACGCTGAATGACTATCATTTTCCGGGGAAAATCGTGATTATCACCGCCCATGACCGTTCAAAATATATCCGTGAGGCGATGTCTCTTGGCGTTGTCAATTACCTGCTAAAGCCGCCTGACCCGGATGAATTGAAACTATCTATCGACAAGTGCATATCTTGTCTTGAAGAAAAACAGGAGCATTGGGCTGGCAGTATGGACTCCCTGTTTTCTTATGCCCAGGGCTATCTGATTCATGATATTTTAACCTGCAGCGCCCCTCAGAAAATCCTTTCTGACGTGTACGGATGGGCGCCTGACGGAAGCCTGGACGTCGGCCTGCTGATCTGGTCTTCCGGCAAAAAGTCGGATGCGAAGCTGCGAAACGATTATCTTCGCCGGGTCACTGACTGCTTTGGCAAATATTTTTCTCTGCTGTCTGCCACAGTGGACGGGGGATATGTTATCATTTTTCTCCATGCAATGCAGTCCTTTGACGCTATGCAGCTTGGAGCGATTCTTTATGCCTGTATGCAGATGCTGCGCAGAGATTTTTCGGATGGTTCCCTGATTTTGAGTGAATTTGTCAAAACGTATTCTGATCTGTACCGGATAGTAAAAACAAATTTATTTCTTGCCGAGCATGAGCCGGGTACATTTTTGAATCAGAATCCCTCTCCCGCCCAATCCTGGCCGGCTGAAGACCATTTTCGGCTGCGGCAGAAGTTTGTTCACCGGCTGGAGGAAGGGCAGGTTACGCAGTTTATCCAGTATTTAAAGCGAAAATTTGACGGCTCCAGGGAAGGCTGGGCATGGGCCGTCCTGTTTATGGAGGCTCTGGAGCTGTATTCTCCTTCCGCCGATCTCTGTCGTATACTGGCCATTTTCCAGTCTCAGACCCGATTTATTCTGTTGGAAAATTATCTGCGTGAGCTTTACCAAAAGGGCGGCGCTTCTCCCCAGCTGAGCAAAACACAGCGGGCAATCCGCCTGATTGAGGAGAATTTTTCAAAGGAGCTGACCCAGGAGGAAATCGCTGCGCAGCTTGGACTCACCCCGACCTATTTCAGCAGCCTGTTTAAGAAAGAAACCGGCAAGTCTTTTCCCCAATATCTGGCGGAATTTCGGGTAAAGCACGCCATTTCGCTGCTTAATGCCGGCGAACGGGATATTCGTAAGCTCTCTGCGGCATGCGGCTGCCAGAACAAAAAATATTTTCTGGAAATCTTTAAAAAATACAGCGGATATTCGATTACCCAGTATATACAGAATATCCGCGAAAAAACAGAAGGAGCAGACACATGAACTATCCGTCCATCCGCAAAAAGCTGCTGAACCTGGCAATTGTCCTGTCAGCGCTTTTTCTCGTATCTCAGATTACCCTGCTGGTCTGCTTTAATCTGCTGTTTAAAAACATGCAGAATACCGTAAATCAGCAGAACCGGTATATGACTTATGCAGTGACTGCCGCTGCCCTGCAGGACAGCGTAACCGAATATTTTGACAATCCCAGCGAAGAGGCTCTGGCCTCTCTGGAAGAAGCTAGGGAGTCTCTTCTTGACTTGTCCTCGCTGCTTTTTTCCTTTTTTCAATCTCCGCAGTTTGCGGATACCAGTAAAATCGAAGCTTCATATATACAGAAAATCCAGGAACTAACCGACAGCATTGCACAGGACGCGGCCGAAGATCCTTTCACTTTGTACAAGCAGTGCTCCCCTCTGTACGATTTGCTGATTAAACAGTATGGCACTACCCTGCCCTTTGAAATGTCGGAGCTGTCCTCCCGGCTGAATCTTCTTTTTACAAACTGGAATGTATTTAATATTTTTATTCTGATTCTGGTATCCGCCATTTTTTTGGTCATTGTCATCTGTACGTTAAAAAGCATTCAAAAAATCGTGGAGCCCCTTTCCCTGTTAAGTGAACACGCCAAGGCGTTTGAAAATGGCAATTCCTATGACGAAGCGCAGTCTTTGCTGCTGAAAGCCAATTATTCGGAAATCTATATTCTAACCTCTGCCTTTGTCCACATGGAAAAAACGATTGAGGAGCAAATTGCAGCGCTGAAGGATAAGATCGAGCTCTCCCGGAAGGTACACCGGCTGGAAATGGAAAATATGTCCGTGCAGGTGGCTCTGGCGCAGACGGAAAACTCTCTGATGCAGTCCCTGGTTAATCCGCATTTTCTCTTCAATTGCCTGAATCTGCTCTCCAGCTTTGCCATTATGGAAAAGGCGCCTACCGTACACAAATATCTGCTGCAGATTGCCCGGTATCTGCGGGAATCCCTGGATTACAACGGGAAAACCATTACGCTGGAAAAGGAATTTCTGTTTATCCGGCATTATGCGGATATTCAGCAGCTTCGGTTTGGCTCGCGGATTCATTTTGACTTTTGCTGTGACCCGGCCTGTAAGGATGCTGTTATACCGGCGATTATCCTGCAGCCTTTGGTGGAAAACGCACTGATTCACGGGGTCGGCTCCTATCTGCAGGACGGACAGATTTCCGTTTACGCACGGCCGTATGGGGAGGATAGGCTTCTGATTACGGTGGAGGATAACGGAAATGGAATAAGCAGGGAGGAGTTGGATGCGCTGAGGGAATCTCTCCATACTCAGTTCCAGGCCGGACAGAAGGGCACGGGAATCCGAAGCGTACTGTACCGGCTGAATTATTATTTTGAACAATCGGCCCGGCTTTCCATAGACAGCAGACCCGGATGCACGCAAATTTCGATTTTTATTCCCCGACGGACACAGTAGGTAACCGTTCAGCCCAGGACTTTGCACTTGCTGCAAAGTCCGTAAGAACACGTAAATTTTACCAAGAGGGAATCTGCCCCTCGCCGCAGGCGACTTTCGTTACTATTCACGGCCTGGGAGGCCGCAAATAGTAACGACTCGGGGCGGTATTCCGAATTTTGCTACGCAAAATCCGCCCCTCACTCTTGTATCATGTTCTCACGGAATGCGCAGCCAGTGCGCATTCCTGACCCGTGAAAAGTAACCGACTTTCAATGGGCAGATTCCGTAACGGTTCGCTTTTTCTGGACAGACTGGATATTTCTCCGTATAATGAAGTCAACGATTTTGCGGCAGCCGGCCTTTGACCGCTGCCCGGAAAAATAAAAACAGGGAGGTTGGACATGAAAAATCATAAATTATTTCCGTTTCTGCTTTTGGGACTGCTGGTTATGGGGACAAATGGCCAGGCTGCCGCCGCCGACATTTTGGATTATACAACACCGGAAAAGCTCAGCGACCAGCTGTTTGATTATACATTTACCTTTGACGGCGATTTGTATCAGCTTCCTTTGCCCGTGTCCGCGCTGATGGAAAACGGATGGGAGCCGGATGAGAAATCGGATCAGACCGTAGCTTCAGGTGAATATGGTTGGTGCTATCTGTTAAAGGATAACGAGGAGCTGCGCTGTATGGTTGACAATTTTGGCAGTGAGGAGGCTGGTATCGCTGATTGCTATATTACCGATATAGAGGCGTTTATTTACGACTGCAATGTAGAGATGACGATTGCCGGAGGAATCACCATTGGTATGGGTTCGGAGGAGCTGCTTTTGGCGCTGGAGGGGATTTCCTACGAAACGGATGATGATTCGGAATCATTTACCTATTATCTGATTGCAGACCCGGATGAGGAATATGGGGAAATCGAAATTATGGTTGACAAGGAGACCGGTTTGGTCTGCGGCATTGAAGTAGAATTTTATCCGGAGGAGTTTATCGGCTAGCAAAAAACGCGGTGGAGACAACCGTTTTCCACCGCGTTTTTTTCCTTAGATTTCCTCTTCTTCTGTTTCTTCCGGCTCCTGGCCTTCTGCTTTGGATGCAAAATAATTGTCTACAACCCTTCTGGCCGTATCCGGATAGTTGGTAATGATCGCGTCCAGGCCAAAGGCGCAGATTTTGCGCATCTGCTTTTCCTTGTTTACCGTCCACACACGGACGTCCAGTCCTTTTTGCCGGCTTTCCATCAGAAGTCCGGGATATTGCAGATGGTACCAGGAGGGGTGGATTGCGGATACGCCCAGCTTTTCTGCATATCCCGTCACATCCAGCCAGCCGTCGGAAAAGAGCATTCCCAGCTTTGCAGACGGATGCTTCAGCTTCATCTCTGCCAGCGTGTAGTGATTAAAGGAGGAGTAAATCACCCGGCTTCCCATGTCCATTTTTTCCTCCAGCTCCATCAGCTTTTCTACTATGCCCGGATACAGCACGATTCCGGATTTGATCTCTACGTTAATTTTCAGGCCAGTGGGCTTTAACAGCTCGTAGACCTCTTTCAGCGTGGGGATCGCTGTATATGCGTACTCTGGTTTTGTCTTGTTGCAGTTGAGGGCTTTCAGCTCCGCCAGGGTATACTTGCCTACGTACCCGCTGCCGTCGCATGTTCTGCCCACCTTCTCATCATGAATCACTACCAGCTCACCGTCCCTGGAAAGCTGGACATCCAGCTCTACGCCGTCTGCCCCCTGCTCTGCTGCCAGAGCAAATGCCTCCAGTGTGTTTTCCGGAGCGTATGCGGATGCTCCACGGTGCGCCCAAACCTCTGTCTTTTTCATCGTTTCCTCCATATATCCTTTGTTCTGCCTGCCGGTGCCTTATTCGTTCAGCAGGTTATATTCTTCGATTGCCGAGTTAATCTCTTCGGCCATTTTTGCTGCGGCTTCTTCCACCGTCTGGTTTCCGTTAATCAGGTTTTCAATTTCCGTTTCCACGATCTGGCGTGCCTCCGGGAATACGCTGAGCAGAGCGCCTGCATATTCGGGTGCGGAATCATGCAGCTGGTCGATGGCTGTCTGGAACTGGGGGTACTGTGCAGCGTTTTCCTGGAAGGCTTCTTCCTCGTATGCTGCTGTCGTTACCGGGAAATAGCCGGTCTGCGTATTCCAGTATGCCTGAGATTCCGGGGAAACCAGGAACTTGATGAACTCCCATACTGCTGCTTTTTTCGTTTCGTCTCCGTTTTCCAGCGCCCACAGGGAAGCTCCTCCGATGGAAACTCCTCCTTTATCTTCTGCGGTTACGCTGGGGAAGTATGCGGTTCCTACCTCAAAGTTTCCGTTTACATCCTCCAGAATCTGTTTCAGAGATGCGGTAGAGCCAAGGGTCATCGCCGATTTTCCTGCGGAGAAATCTGCCAGCCCGCTGTCTCCTCCTCGACCTACGTTCGGTGCGTAGCCCAGCTCATTCAGCTCCTTCCACACACGCAGAATGTTTTCTGCTCCTCCGTTGGTATCAAAGTCCACTGCCGTGGCTGCCGCTTCACGTCCGTTTCCGTTATCTACATAATGCAGGCCCTGCTTGCAGAGGAACTGCTCAAAAAACCATCCGTAGATACCCAGAGAGATTACCTCCTGCGCTCCGCCCTCACCGGTAAGCGCTTCCGCTACTTCCTTGATCCCCTCCAGACTGGTGGGCACCTCGGTGATTCCTGCTTTATCGAACATATCCTTATTGTAATACAGGATCGGTGTAGAGGAGTTAAACGGCATAGAATACAGGGTATCTCCCACCGTATAATATGCGGCAATATTCGGCTCGATCTGGGTCAGGTCATAGCCGTCCGCATCAATCAGCTCCTGCATGGGCACTACCCAGCCGGAATCGATCATAAACCGGGTGCCAATATCATAAATCTGCACCAGATCCGCGCCCATATTTCCCATCTGCGCACTTTTCAGTTTGGTGATGGAGTCATCGTAGCTGCCCTGATACTGGGAATCCACAGTGATGCCCAAGGTATTTTCCTCGTTAAATTTGTTTACCAGATAGTCCAAGGCTTCTCCGTTTACTCCGCCCATGGCGTGCCAGAAGGTGATGGTTGTTCCGTTTAAGTCTGTCTCTGCTGCGTGAGCCGGTAAGATGCTTCCTGCCGCCAGCGCTGCTGCAAGGCCTGCTGCCAGTAATTTCGTTTTTTTCATGATTTTTCTCCTTTATTTTTCTATTTTGCTGTTTATATGTCAACTGCATGATTTTCCATGCAAGGTCAACCCTTGACTGCGCCCGAGAACATTCCCCGGATCAGCTGCTTTTGTCCCACAATGAAGATGGAAATGGACGGCAGGATAATCAGCACTACTCCTGCAATCATCATGGTGATGGACTGGGAATCTACGCTGTCCAGCATACTGATTCCGATCTGTACCGTACGCATTTCATTTGATCCGGTTACCAGGAGGGGCCACATATACATGTTCCAGGCATTGATAAAGGTGTATACCGCCATGGCTCCGATCGCTGATTTGGTCAGCGGAAGGAGGATTTTTACAATGAACCGAAGGCTGCCGCAGCCGTCGATTCTCGCTGATTCATACAGCGACATGGGAAAGGTCAGATAGAACTGACGGAACAGGAAAATTCCCATGGCAGAGGTCAGATACGGAATAATCAGCACCTTATAGCTGTTCAGCCATCCCCAGGAGCTGACGGTCAGATAGTTGGAAATGATCGTCGCCTCCCCCGGGATCATCATAGTAGCCATAATCAGCATAAAGATTACATTTTTTCCCTTGAAATCCAGGAAGGAAAGGGAGAAGGCTGCCAGGGAGCAGGAAATAATCTGTCCAACGGTAATCAGCCCGGCTACCAGAAAGGAGTTGAACACAAACCGGCCCAGGGGCACTTTGGTCAGTGCATCCCGGAAGTTATCCAGCGTGGGATTTTTCGGAATCAGATTCATTTCCAGGGTAAACAGCTCGCCTGAGGGCATAAAGGCAATGCTCACCGCATAAAGGAGGGGCGAGAGAATCAGCAGAGCCAGCACCAGATTTCCCGCAACCAGCGCCGCTTTTTTTACCGTACGTTTTCGCTTCAGCCGGAGATTCATCTCTCTTTGCATTTCTCTCAGCTTTTCCTGGGTTATCGACGGGAGCTCACTTTTTTCTGCAATTCCTACGTTCATTAATATTTCACTCCTTTCTTTTCTATCCGGAACATGAACAGAGTCAGCACCATAACAATCAAAAACAGGATGATTGACTGGGCGGCTGCGCTGCCGAACCGGAAATTAAAGAATGCGTCCCGGTATATGGAATATACGATTACATTCGTTGATTCTCCCGGTCCTCCCTGGGTCAGGATTTTAATCTGGCCGAAGGACTGGAATGCCTGAATAATATTTACCACCAGGGTATAAAACAGAATCGGACTCAGGCCCGGCAGCGTCAGACGGAAAAATTTCTGCACGCTGTTTGCCCCGTCTACGGATGCACGCTCGTATATGGATTCATCAATATTGCTTAGGCCTGCGCTGAAGTAGAGAAAATTAATTCCGCTGTTCAGCCATGCCGTCAGCAGGGAAACGCAGATCAGCGCGTACTTCGGATCGCTGACCCAGTTAATGTCCAGCCCAAATATTTTGTTGATAATTCCGACGGACGGATGCAGCATGATCTTAAAAATGATGGCTGCCGAGCTGGAGGCAATGGCCATTGGCAGGGCGTATGCCGTACTGAATACCCGTATTCCCGGGAAGGCCCGGTTGCAGAATACCGCTGCCAGCAGGCCCAGCGCCATACTGACAAACACAACCACAACGACAAAAATTACCGTTACGAACAGGCTGTTCCAGAATGAACCGGACTGCATAAGGGTGATATAATTATCCAGTCCGACAAACAGCTTTGCCTCACCCATTTTGTTTGTCTTAAAGAGACTTAAATATACCGTTTTGACAAACGGATAAAACAAAAAGATTCCAAATATAGCCAGGCAGGGGATTAAAAACAAATATGGCTTGATCTTTTTTTCTGCTATGCTTTTCATTTTTCCCTCCAAATGTTTTCCTTTGTCTGCCGATTAAACAAATGAATTTTATCCATATCCAGGGCCAGCTTTATGGTATCTCCCACTCTTGCCCTGCAGTCGGGCCTTACCTTTGCCGAGCAGGCGGCTTCTCCGATCTGGAAATACAGAATGACCTCTGCACCCAGCAGCTCTCTTCCGGTCACCGTTGCCTGAATGATATTTTTTTCTGCAGAATGGTTTTTCTTTTCATATTCCTCTTTCTCGTAAATATCTTCGGGCCGGATTCCCATAATCAGATCTGTGCAGCCCTTTTCCCGGATAATCCGCCGAAAGCTCTCATTTACTCTGACTGCGAACCGGTCCGCAATCAGATACGTTTCATTCCGGTTGCTCTGCACCTCCACATCCAGGACATTCATTGCCGGAGAACCGATAAACCCGGCCACAAAAAGATTTGCCGGATAGTTATACAGATTTGCCGGTGTATCCACCTGCTGAATGATTCCATCCTTCATAACGACAATCCGGGTTCCCAGTGTCATCGCCTCTGTCTGGTCATGTGTAACATAAATAATGGTATTGTTGAGCTGTTTATGTAACCGGGAAAGCTCCACGCGCATCTGCCCCCTAAGCTTTGCATCCAGATTGGAAAGCGGCTCATCCATCAAAAGTACCTCCGGATTACGGATAATCGCATTGCCGATAGCCACTCTCTGCTTTTGTCCGCCGGAGAGATCCTTTGGCCGGCGCTTTAACAGATCCTCCAATCCCAGGATACGGGCGGTCTCTTTGACTCTTCTGTCTGTTTCTGCTTTTGGAACCTTGCGGATTTTCAGGGAAAATGCAATATTCTCATAGACATTCATATACGGATACAGGGCATAATTCTGAAATACCATGGAAAGCCCTCTGTCCTTTGCTTCTACATAATTCATCAGCTTGTCGTCGATCCACAGCTCTCCGTCTGAAATCTCCTCCAAACCGGCAATCATACGAAGAAGTGTTGATTTTCCGCAGCCGGACGGGCCGACAAAAATCAGAAATTCCTTTTCCCGGATCTCCAGATTAAAATTTCTGACCGCCTGAAATCCATTTTCGTATGTTTTTGTCACATTTCTCAGTACCAGTGACACTGTATCTTCCTCCCTTTCTTTTTGACCTGAACCGATTGTAAGGCGCCCGGTTATAGGGAAATTAATGAAAACGTAAAAATCAGGTAAGTTTTAAATGTATTTCTGTTTGTTCTTGCCTTTTTGGAAAAAATAATTTATCATAAGATCAACATACAACGATGCAATAGAGTGTACGCTGCGCGGGCATTCTATTATTATGAATGATAAACGGAAGGTGAATAATTTTGATTTCCAGTCAGATTTTACAATCTACCATAGATGAACTGCACAGTATTACGAGAATGGATTTTTCCATTATGGATCTGGAGGGGAACCGGGCCGCCACTACATTTATGCAGGACGAGCTTCCCACTGAGGTGATCCGCCAGTTTGCCGACTCACCGGCGGACAGCCAGGTGATCCAGGGATTCCATTTTTTCAAAATATACGATGACAAGATTCCGGAATATATCCTGGTGGCCAAGGGGATAAACGATGATGTCTACATGATCGGTAAAATCGCCGTCAGCGAAATTCAAAACCTGATTGTCGCTTATAAGGAACGGTTCGATAAAAACAATTTTATTCAGAATCTGATTCTGGATAATATGCTTCTCGTAGATATCTATAACCGGGCGAAAAAGCTGCACATTGATATCGAAGCCCGCCGGATTGTTTTTCTGATTGAAACGAAAACAGAAAAGGACAGCGCGGCGATAGAGATTGTCAAGAATCTGTTTGCTATGAATACCCGGGACTTTATTACGGCAGTGGACGAGCGCAGCATTATTCTGGTTCATGAGATGAAGGAAAAAGAAGAATACGAAGAGGCGCTGGATGTTGCACGGATGCTGCGGGATATGCTAAATTCCGAGGCCATGTCTGTGGTACGGATCGCCTACGGAACAATCGTAGATGAAATCCGTCAGGTTTCCCGCTCCTATAAAGAGGCAAAGATGGCTTTGGATGTGGGAAAGATCTTTTATTCAGAAAAGAGTATCATCGCCTACAATACGCTGGGTATCGGCCGGCTGATTTATCAGCTTCCGATTCCGCTTTGCGAGATGTTTATGAATGAGGTATTTGAGGATAATATGCCGGATACCTTTGATGAGGAGACACTTTCCACAATTAATAAGTTTTTCGAGAATAACCTGAATGTATCAGAGACGGCCAGACAGCTGTATGTCCATCGGAATACACTGGTTTATCGGTTGGAAAAGCTGCAGAAAACCACAGGGCTGGATATTCGGGTGTTTGATGACGCACTGACGTTTAAGATTGCGCTGATGGTGGTCAATTATATGAAATATATGGAAAAGAATCAGTTTTAAAGAAACAGCTCCCGCGAGGTGGGGAGCTGTTTTTTGTGCTATATACGCCGCATTCACTGTAGCTTAGTTCTGGGATGCCTGAAAGGTATAGTATTTTCTACACTTTGGATTCCCGGACGCCCCGGCTGGCCCACTATGTAAATTCCTACGTTTATTCACCCTCCGGCTCCATCGTCCTGACTCCGAATACAAAGTAAATAATATGGAATACCCAAACACACCCAAGAATAATCCGCCCCACCGGAACCTGACTCATCATGATAAATCCGATCATCATTAAAAGGGTAACGGTAACCATAATACGGATTTTGGTTTTTCTGGTCATCCCCTTTCCCTGTACGTAGCTTTCCAGATTTTCTTTATACAGCTTTGTCTCAGTGAACCATTTATGCAGCCGTTCGGAACTTTTGGCGAAGCAGAATGCGGCGAGGAGCAGGAATGGAAAGGACGGCAAAAGGGGCAGGACGGCGCCGACGGCTCCCAGGGCGACGGCGATGCAGCCTACGGTTATATACAGGATTTTTTTCATGCTTCTTTCTCCAATCTTCTCTTTTCTTTTTTGGTTTCTATTACATGGCGGACTGCGGTGACCGGATGATGGAATATCATTCTCGGCCCGGAGAATCGCATGACTTCGCGGATTTTCTCCCGCATTTCCGGCTTGTAGCAGTGCACACGGCAGTTTGAACAGAAGGTTTTTGTCTCCATAAAGGGGCACCTGTCGCTGCGCGCCTTGGCATAATCGTCCAGGGCGGCGCAATCCGGGCAGAGGCCCGATTGCTCATGGTGCTGCTTCCGGCAGTAGAGCCGGATCATCTGGGAAACCAGCTCCTTTTCCCGGATACGTTTTTTCTCCACATTGTTCATCAGCTCATCCTCCCGTTTTCCACAGAGTACACCTGGTCTGCAATCCGCATGGTGGATTCCCGGTGGGAAACCAGCACTACGGTTTTCCCGTTCCGCTCCTCACGCAGGGATTTCAGGATCACCGCCTCATTCAGGCTGTCCAGGTTGCTTGTCGGTTCGTCCAGGAGCATGAAGGGCGCATCGTGAAGAAAGGCCCTTGCCATACCCAGGCGCTGCCGTTCGCCGCCGGAGAGGGTATCTCCCAGCTCTCCCACCGGTGTGTCATAGCCTCTGGGAAGGCTCAGGATAAAGTCGTGGACTGCCGCCTTTTTGCAGGCGGCTTCCAGCTCTTCCTGCGTGGCGTCCAGCTTTGCAATCCGCAGGTTGTTGGCTATGCTGTCATGAAACAAATGGGTTTCCTGGGTGACAAAGCTTTCCATGTCCCGGAGATTATCGGTATTGATCCGGTCCACGGGCGTGCCGGACAGCTTCACTCTGCCGTCCGTAACGTTCCAGAACCGCATCAGCAGCTTCAGCAGCGTAGATTTGCCGCTGCCGCTTCTGCCCACAATACCCACCACAGAATGCTCAGGAATATCCACAGTTACATCCTTCAGGATGATTTCCTCTCCATAGGAAAAGGTCACCTGCTCTGCGGATGCACCGGTAAAGCCAATCCGGGGCTTTCCGGAAATATTTTCCACGGCAGGGCTTTCATCCAGAATATCCAGCACACGGTCTCCGGCGGCAAAGGTATTCTGCAATGTGCTGCCCAGGCTGGCCAGGGCGATTGCCGGGCCAAAGGAGCTCATTAGGGAGATTGTGGGGATCAGCACACCGTCAAAGCCTACTCTCCCGCTCTGATAAAGGGATGCGGAGAAAAGCAGCATGGCCAGGTCAAACAGAAGGATAACCGTATTGGCCGCCGCCGAATTTCTGCCTGATGTCCTTTTCATACGTTCTTCACAGCGGGAAAGCTGTTCGGTTCTGCGGTTCATCTCCTCCAGACGCATTTCTCCTCTGCCGTACTGGATAGTTTCCGAAAGTCCGCGGAGGCTGTCCAGAACAAAGCTGCTCAGCTCTCCTGATTCGCTGCGGAACCGGATTCCATCGTTTCCGCTCATCCGGGAGGTAATGACGGGGACCAGTATTCCTACCGTCAGGTATGCCGCAAGGGCCAATACGCCCAGGCTCCAGTGGAAGCTTCCGATGAACAGACAGAGGATTACGGTAAATATCGCAGCGATTGCAGCCGGAGAAATGGTATGGGCATAAAATACCTCCAGCAGCTCGATATCCGAAGTAATCACGGAAATCAGGTTTCCCTTGTCCCTGCCCTCCAGCTTTGCCGGACAGAGCCTGCGCAGGGCGAAAAATACCTTATCCCGGATCAGCGCCAGGAGCTTAAAGGCGATGAAATGGTTGCAGGCCTGTTCTGCATACCGCAGGATTCCACGCAGCAACGCGAATACAATTACGCAGATAAATACGATTTTTGTGGAGAAGGGAACATCCAGGCCCAATTGATCCAGCACCGCGCAGCCGCCGAAAATCGGGATAAATGCAGCGCAAAGATGGCCCACTGTTCCCATAAGAATGGCCAGAATCATATATCCGGTGAGCGGCTTTACCAATCCTGCCAGCCGCAGCATTATGGAGAGATTGCTTCGTTTTTTCATGCCAGTGCACCTTCCTTTCCGTAATTTTCCAGCTCCTGCTGGGCATTCCACAGGGCTTCATACCGGCCGTGCCGGTCAAGCAGCTCCCTGTGCGTGCCGTTTTCCACCACATTTCCCTGATCCAGCACATAGATTCTGTCTGCTGCCGTTACATTAGCCAGACGATGGGAAATCAGGATAACGGTTTTTTGTTCTGCCAGGTGATGAATCTGCTCCATGATATCATTTTCACTCTCCACATCAATATTGGAGGTGGCTTCATCAAAGATGTAAACAGGACTGTCATGGAGAAGGGCACGGGCAAGGGCGAGGCGCTGGCACTGCCCTCCGGAAAGGTTTGCCCCCTTTTCCGCCAGAGGTGTGTCCAGGCCGCGCTCACTGCGCAGAAATTCCGCCAGCTTTGTCTTCTCCAGGACGGCCCACAGCTCTTTATCTGAGGCGTCCGGATTTCCCATCAGCAGATTGTCCCGGACTGTTCCTTTAAACAGATAGCTGTTGTGGCCAATGTAGGTGATCTGCCGCATCAGCGCGTCCTCCCGGATGCTTTTCAGCTCTGTACCGCCAATGGTTACGGAACCGGTATAGCCCTTATTTCGTCCCATCAGCACAGCGGCAATTGTGGATTTTCCGCAGCCGCTCTCTCCCACCAGAGCAGTAAAGCTGCCAACCGGGAAAGAAAGGCTTACGCCGTGCAGGATCTCTCTGCCTTTTTCATAGGAAAAGCGGATATCCGAACAGATAATAGCCCCGGATGTTAACTGTTCCTTTTTGGCTCCGGCCTCTTCTTCGGGAAGATCCAGAAGTCGGAAGATTTTGTCGCTGGCAGCCATACCGTTCATGGCAATGTGGAAAAAGCTGCCCAGCTGCCGCATGGGAATAAAAAAGTCTGCGGAAAGCATGATGATCAGCAGGGCGCCGGAAAGGGAGACTTTGCCGGCGCTGTACTGGGATACGGCCATAATTACGCCAAGGGCTGCTCCTCCGTAGGCGATCAGATCCATGATGGTGATGGAATTCAGCTGCATGGTCAGTACCTTCATGGTGATTTTCCGAAATGCTTCGGATTCCCGGTTCATTTCTTCGTTTTTAAATTCGTCTGCCTGATAGATTTTCAGTGTAGTGAGACCCTGCAGATTTTCCAGAAAGGTATCGCCAAGAGCCGTATACTGTCCCCAGTATTTTGCGAGCAGCTTTTTGGCCCAGGTCTGTACGGCGGCAATGGCAATAGGAATCAGAGGAACGCAAACCAGCAGAACCACGGCAGCGGGAAGGCTGACGAAGGCAAGAACGGCAAACAGGGTCAGGGGAGCCAGCATGGCGTAGAAAAACTGGGGAAGATATGCTCCAAAATATGTCTCCAGCTGATCCACGCCTTCTACTGCAACCTGAACTACCTCTGAGGTTTTTACCTGCTCGTGATACGATGCGCCGAGGCGGAGGAGCTTTTCGTAGATCAGCTCCCGCAGGGTTTTTTTGACTGCCTTAGAAGACAAATAGCTCATCCGGCTGGCGCCTGCTGTACACAGGGCGCGTACCAGGGCAGCCAGAAGAATCAAAGCTGCCACCGTGAGAAAGCTTTGGGTGTCCGCTGTCTTTTCCATCAGCTTTTCCAGAAAAGCGGTGATCCCGAACATCATGGTGATGTTTGCCGCCAGTGAGCACCACTGAAGCGCAACGTTGCCGGCGATGTACGTTTTGCTTTCGCTGACCGTACCGATCAGGCGTTTGTTGATCATCATCGATTCGTTTCTCCTTACTTATATTAGTTTTTTCTAACTCATAGAATAAAAAAGAATGTGCCTTTGGCACATAACGCGTATTCATTATATCTGATAATTTTTCTCAGGTCAACCTGTTTTCCTTACGAACCAAAGTGCGCTTCGCACACCCCCGCGTTCCAAAATCCTGACAGCGCAGCTTTGGTTCCGCGCGCGTAGCTGCGCATCCTGCCGGAGGCTTTTGTATCATAGGAAAATGCGGAGCAGTTTCCTATGATACAAAAAAAGGGAGCCGTTTTGCAACGACTCCCTGATTATGCATTTGCTTAGTTGGTGATGGTCTTCTCGGTCTCTTTGTCGAATACGTGAATCTTCTCCACATCCAGAGCGAACTGTACGGTATCGCCGGTTCTTGCGGTGGTACGCGGATTTACTCTTGCGGTAAAGTTGCTTCCGTTTACCCCGAAATACAGGAATACTTCTGCACCAAGCAGCTCGTATACGTCGATCTTAGCCTCGAATTTTGCGTTGGTTGCTACGGAAAGGCTCATTTCGTCGTCCTTTACGTCCTCCGGACGGATACCCATAATTACGGTCTTTCCTACATAGCCGCCTTCTACAAGCTTCTTAGCCTTTGCGGGAGGAAGAACTACTTTGGTAACGCCGATGTTCAATGCTACCTGTTCGCCGTTTTTCTCAACTACAGCGTCGATGAAGTTCATCTGCGGGGATCCGATGAATCCTGCTACGAACAGATTTCCCGGGCTGTTGTACAGGTTCTGCGGGGTATCTACCTGCTGAACCACGCCGTCCTTCATTACTACGATTCTGGTACCCAGGGTCATGGCCTCGGTCTGGTCATGGGTTACATAGATAATGGTAGCGCCCAGTCTCTGATGCAGCTTGGAAATCTCAGTTCTCATCTGTACACGA
>JAHZHG010000008.1:0-4579 GCA_019420425.1 Clostridiales bacterium | reverse complement strand
ATCCAGGTTGGACAGCGGCTCGTCCATCAGGAATACCTTAGGATCACGAACGATAGCACGTCCCATAGCTACACGCTGTCTCTGTCCGCCGGAAAGAGCCTTCGGCTTACGGTCAAGGAGCTTTTCCAGGTCAAGGATCTTAGCGGCTTCTTTAACCATCTTGTCGATCTGATCCTTCGGTACTTTTCTCAGCTTTAAGCTGAATGCCATGTTGTCATATACCGTCATATGGGGATACAGAGCGTAGCTCTGGAATACCATTGCGATATCTCTGTCCTTCGGTTCTACGTCGTTTACTACGCGGTCGCCGATTTTCAGTTCACCGGAAGAAATTTCTTCCAGACCGGCGATCATACGAAGGGTGGTGGACTTTCCGCATCCAGACGGTCCTACGAAGATGATGAACTCTTTATCTGCGATTTCCAGATTAAAGTCCTTAACTGCTTCAAATCCGTTCGGATAAACTTTGTTAATATGGGATAATGATAAACTTGCCATTTCTTTCCTCCTGCAAATGATATGCTCACGTTTGTTCTGGGAATAGTATACTAAATCTGGATCATTTTCTCCATACCATAAATGTACAAAGTTTAACCTGCCGCTTTAGCTGTTCTGCTAACTAACAGAAAAGAAATTTTTTTTAAAAGTCAATTTAACGAAAGTTCGTCCGTTTTCATATGCAACTTGACGAAGGCTTGTTCCTCCTGTAAACTATATGCAGTGCGAATACTTTAATTGTGTTCCAAGGAGTGATTCGATGAATTATATTGTACTGGATCTGGAATGGAATCAGTGTCCCTACGGAAAAGATAAAGAAAACCCAAAGCTGCCCTTTGAGATTATTGAAATCGGCGCGGTGAAGATGGATGCCTCTCTGCATCCGGTTGACCAGTTCAGGGAGATTGTTCGCCCAAAGGTTTACAAGAGCCTCCATCACCGTACCAAAGAGGTTGTCCAGCTAAAATCCATTGATTTTGAACACACAAGGGCCTTTCCCGAGGTGTTTGCTGATTTTTGTGCCTGGTGCGGGCCCGACGCCCTGTACTGCACCTGGGGGCCGGCGGATCTCTTTGAGCTGCAGCGCAACATGGAATTTCACCATACCCCTTACCGTTTTCCGTTCCCGCTGTATTACTATGACATCCAGAAAATCTACAGTATTGTATATGAGGACCGGCGCACAAGGCGCTCGCTGGCCTATGTGGTGGATGATCTGCATATTGAAAAGACGGTTCCCTTCCACAGCGCGCTCTCTGACGCCTACTATACTTCCCGGGTAATGGAGCATCTGACCGTTTCTCAGATTCAGAAAAACTATTCGGTGGACTACTATCACACACCGGAAAGCCGGCGTCAGGAGCTGCATATTTCCTATGAAACATATGACAAGTTTGTATCCAAGCCCTTTGCGACAAAGACCGATATATTTAAGGACAGGGTAACGGTTTCTACCAAATGTCCAAAATGCCACAAAAATGCCAGAAAAAAAATCCGCTGGTTTTTAAACGGCGGAAAGAATTATCTCTGCCTGGCCTTCTGCCCGGAGCACAATTACCTGAAAGGAAAAATCCGCATCCGGCAAAGAGAGGACGGAAGCTATTATGTGGTAAAAACCATCCGTCAAATCTCTGAGCAGGATGCGGAAAATCTCGCTGAACGCAAATCGGTTCTCCGCCTTCGCAGAAAGCAGAAAAACAAATAGGCTATTTTGTATGTTTAAAGTTTTCTACGATCTCTTCCATTTCAGTAAGCAGGCAATCCACCCGACCGTAAAATGCATCGTTGTTGGTTGGATTGTCCAGCTCCTGCTTTAATCCCAGTAAAAGATCTGCAATCGCATCGATACGCTTCTTTCCGCTGTCATCCTTGTACAGCATGTATCTGCTGCGCTCGTTTTCCTCCGGCGTCATCTTCTTTAACAGTACCTCTACGTTCGGCTTTTCGCCAATATACCGGTAGGTGATGGACGGGGAAGCGTGATTTAACAGGTTCTGGAGGTAATAAATATCGTTTGTTGCCTTATAATACCGCCATGCAAAGGTTTTTCTCATAGTCTGGGCGCCGATAGAATTCAGGCCCAGGCTCTTTCCTGCACTCTTTAATGCGCGGTACGCCTGCTCTCTGGAGAGCGCCGCAGAGGAGCTGGCATGTCCCAGAATCAGATATGCATCCGGATCCTTGCCTTCGGTGTACTGGTGGATGATCTGTTTTACGTTTTCCGGTATATTGAAGGTGCGCTTGATATTCTTTGTACCAATGCAGGCCTCAATATAATCCTTATCCCGGATGTCTTTATTTTTGATCTTCAGAATCTCCTGAAGCTGCATACCGGTTCCTACGCCAATCTCGAACATGATGTAGTATTTGTCATCCATCTCTCTTAATTTTTCCTTAAATCTGTTCAGTGTCTCTTCGTCTTTGATCGGTGCTACCCAATTCATGGTTTATTCCTCCCCTTCGCTTTCTTTTTGTGTTTCCTGGTTTTCTTGGTTTTTTTTATTCTCACGCTCAATGCGCTCGACTTCCTGAAGCACCTGCTCGGCCTCAGTAAGCTTTTGTTCCTCCTGCCGTGCCGCCTCTTTTGCAGCTTCCTTGCGCTGCCTTCTTAACTGCTCCTGCTCCATGGCTGCCCGGAGCTCGGCCTCGATCTCATAGACGCTCTTGCTGTCTATTTCCTCTGCCATTCTCCTGCGCTCCTGCTCTTCATTTTTCCGGTTGCGTTTTGTCCGTTTTTCCAGCATACCGCGGATCAGCAGTACAAGGGCAATCGGAATCAGTATAATAATCAGCGCCAGACCGCCTACCGCAAATTCACGCCGGTGCTCCGTCACAAAGCCTGAAGATACTTCGTATCCCTTTTCCAGCTTCTTCTCTGTCTTTTTCCATATATCCGAAGCCGTATCCACAATCTTTTCCGCCGGATCACGGTCGTCCGCCCGCTGAATCACATTGACTGTTTTTTTGTATGCAAATTTCGGATTCGGAATCAGGCTCTTTATGTTCAGCGAAGCTGTGCCGATCTCTTCGTCGTTATATGTGTAATGCACGATGGCGCCGGATCCCTTTCCGTATTCGATCGAGGTTTTTATATCTGAGCTGTCTGCCGTTATGGGGAGGAGCACAGCCTCTCCCGGCACAAACTCGATTATTTTTTCTTTTAATTCCTGAGGCTGCAGTTCGCCTGCAATTCCCAGATAATTCATCCTCATGATATCGAGATACGTTTCCTTATATTCCAAGGCAGGCATGTCCTGTACAGAGAAATTAGCAAAGCCGTAATCCAAAAGCTGCGCGGTTTCCTCATATGCCTTACTCGCGCCGTTTACCCGCAAAATCACGCATACCAGCCGCCGCCCGTCCCGCTCTGCAAAGGTCACCAGTGTATTTAGGGCGTCATTGGTAAAGCCTGTCTTTCCTCCTGTACAGCCTTCATATGCATAATCGTTGCCGGGCAGCATCCCATGGTGGTTCACCAGCCCGCGCTCTTCCTTCACCACATTTGTTTCGGGAATCTGGAAGGTTTTTGTCTGGATGATTCTTCTGAACTGTTCATTTTCATATGCTGCCTGAGCAATCAGCGCCATATCATGGGCGGTCGTGTAATGATCCTCCTCATGCAGCCCATGCACATTGCTGAAATGCGTGCCTGTACAGCCAAGCTCCTCCGCCTTTTCATTCATCATATCGGTAAAGTTACGGATTGTACCGGCGATATGCTCCGCCACGCCGTTGGCTCCGTCGTTGGCCGATTCCAGCATAACGCCGTATAAAAGCTGCCGCAGGGTCAGCTTTTCTCCTTCGCGGAGACCGATGTGGCTGCTTCCCTCCTCGATGGAATATACGGCGTAATCCGAAAGCGTTACTACATCATCCAGATTTCCCTTTTCCAGGGCGATCAGCGTCGTCATAATCTTTGTAATGCTGGCCGGATACTGCTTTGCGTCCATGTTTTTGCTATATAAAAAGGTTCCGCTGTCCAGATCCATGACTACCGCAGAGGCGGCTTCAATAGCAGGGCCCTGAGGCCATCCGGGTATTGCATTCGACTCTATCGGATAATAATAGGACTCCGGTATTTCCGGCTCTTCGCTGTCTCCTTCTCCATCGGAATAGTCATCTTCGGAATATTCATCCGAATACTCATCCGAATATCCGTCTTCAGAAGCATATACTGTCGAAAATGAAAATAAGAGCATGAACAGCATACTCAGGATAAACAGCCCGCTTCTTGTCATATGCTTTTTTTTCATCATTTACCTCCATTAATCAGATACTCTGACCAGGCTGATCTGAATTATCACATATTATTATATGTTATACTGGGATTATATGCAAGACTGAATTTTATAAAACACGATTGTGTTCCTATTTTTTTGTTTTATTTTCGGTCTGCTCAGGGGATATGTGGAAAATTTTTTCTATAGTATACACCTATCTGGCAATTTTGTCATTCTATTCTGATATGAAAAAATGTGCTTCGCACATCTTCGCGACTTTTATCTTCCTCCCAAAAGCACATTTTTTCCGCGCCGGATGCATATTGCGCAGCAATAGAATACCTCATGCATCCGTGCGCATC
>JAHZHG010000079.1 GCA_019420425.1 Clostridiales bacterium | reverse complement strand
ATGGACTTCCGAGTAAAGTCAACATCTGATACAGACAAATACACGGTTAATGATTACCTGTTTTCCCTGCATTTGTCTTTGTCTGCATGTCTGTTTCTCCCGGGAAGCAGGCATTTTTCTTTATTCTGTCTCCCAAATTTCGGGACTTGGTTTAATAAAATGTGCCTTTGGCACAGAAAAGGAGAGAGAACATGTTAACAAACACATCTGACATTAATGACGTGAAACAGGAGGTATTGCTCCAGGTAGCTAAGCTGGCCTTTGCGGGCACTTTGGAGGAAAAGCGGGAGCAGATTCCCTACGATATTCTTCCCGGCCATAAAGCAAAATTTCGCTGCTGTATCTACCGTGAACGGGAAATTATCCGCCAGAGAATCCGGCTGGCTGAAGGAAAATTTCCTCTGGAGGGCAAAGAAAACCGGAATATTGTCCAGGTGCTGGACAGCGCATGTGCGGAATGTCCAATCCAGCGGTATGTCGTTACGGATAACTGCCAGAAATGCCTGGGCAAAAAGTGCCTGAACGCCTGTAAATTCGGCGCTATCTCTATTGGCCGGGACAAAGCCTATATTGACCCGGAGCGCTGCAAGGAATGCGGCAAATGCGCCCAGTCCTGTCCCTACAATGCAATCAGCGACCATCAGCGTCCCTGCAAAAAAAGCTGTCCGGTGAATGCAATCAGCATGGATGAAAATGGAATTGTCACGATAAACGATGAAAAATGTATTCACTGCGGAGCCTGTATTAAAAACTGCCCCTTTGGCGCACTTTCTGATCTTTCGCTGATGGTTCCGGTTATCGAGGCCATAAAGCAGGGCAGGGAGATTTATGCGATCGTGGCTCCGGCTGGCGAAGGACAGTTTGGAAAGGGCGTAACCATGGGCGATCTGCGGGAAGCCGTTAAGGCTCTTGGCTTTACGGATATGGTTGAGGTGGCGCTGGGCGCTGACCTGACTGCCGAGAGTGAAGGAAAAGAATGGATGGAGGCATTGTCGGAGGGCGTGAAAAAGACAACGTCCTGCTGCCCTGCGTTTGTCTCTATGATACGGAAGCATTTTCCGGCCCTGCAGGATGCTATCTCCACCACCATATCTCCGATGGCGGCCACCTCGCGCTACATAAAGGCGATGCATCCGGACGCAATTACCGTATTTGTGGGGCCGTGTGTGGCGAAAAAGAGCGAATGTCTGGATGAGCATATCGAAGGGAATGCAGATTATGTGCTTACCTTTAAGGAATTGAAAGCCATGCTGGATGCCAGAGAGATAGAACCGGCTGCCGGCGGCGCAGAGCTTCAGCAGGGAAGTATCTATGGACGCCATTTTGCCAACGCAGGCGGCGTGACAGAGGCCGTGCTCCAGTCATTAAGGGAAAAGGGCGTGGAAGAAGTGGTCAGCGTCTACCGGGCAAATGGGGCAAAAGAGTGTAAAAAGGCGTTGACCCTGCTGAAAAACGGCCGGCTGCCAGAAAGCTTCATGGAAGGCATGAGCTGCGAAGGAGGCTGTGTAAACGGTCCGGGCAGCCTGCTTTATGAAGCCGAGTGCAAAAAATTCCGGGATGTCCTGCAGGCAAAGATGGATGACCGGCAGATTCAGTCCACAGTAGATGGCTGCAACGCTGACCGGGAATTCCGGATGCACCGTTAATCCAATTCCTGTGGAGCATACGAACTGTTTTGCCGTCCGGGCTGCCTTTGCCCGGACGGCTCCGTCTTTTCCGGATGGCAGCTCCTCTATGGCTGCCTTCAAACTGCGGGAAGACTCCTCCGTCCCAGATTCCTCCGTCTCCTCTTGCCGGATGCCGGCCCCGCGCTTACCAATCCGTTTTCCCCTTTTTCAGATTTTCCCGGTCTACAAACATCATGATAAACACAATCAGCAATATTCCGGAACAGACCAGAATCGCCTTCTCGCCCAGTCTTTTTACAAACATATTGCCCAGAACCGCTCCCAGGACAAAACAGACGATCACGCTAAAATAGAGAATCCCCCGTTCCAGATAGGTTCGCTCCTTCTGCTGGACATAATTGAACATGTTCTGCATGGCGCTCCTTAGATTTCCGATGCACATGGTCGTGGCATAGCCGTTTCCGTGAATCTTCCGGAAGCTCTCCACCTGTATCGCGCAGGCCAGGGAGGTCAGGCTGTTGGCAATCAGGTTCTCCTCCTGGGGAATAAAGGCTACTGCGATCAGAATAACCGCCTCCACCAGCACAGAAATCTGCCGCCAGTGAAGCGTGGAAATATCCTTCCATTTGTTCCTGACCACATCTGCCACCGAGACGCCGATTGCAAACGCCAGGACAGGGAAGAGATAGCGCATGGCCATGCTCCAGTTTTGCTCTGCCAGGTTTATTCCCACCAAAAGCATGTTTCCTGTCTGTGCATTGGCAAACACGCCATCCCTGCACATATAGGAATAGGCGTCCATAAAGCCGCCTGCGGCGGCAAGGATAATTCCCAGCTCAACAGATTCCGACATTTGTTTTGAACGCTGCATTCTCCATCACTCCTGCTTGTTTTCCCTGCTGCAATTCTTCCTGCGCACCAATTCCTCCATATACCGTTCGTGCTCTTTGCGGCCGGCGGTGAGCAGCTCGTAGACGAGATACTCCGGATTCAGCCAGGAGATCAGCTCCCTGGCCTCTGGCCCGGTAAACGGCTTGTGGCTGTCTACCTGGTAGACGTAGCCGGCCAGCGCACACAGGCGGTCGTAGTAGCTGCCCGATAGCTTTGGCGGGTTTTTCTTCTGCTCCTCCACATATGCCCCGCTCAAGGTCTGGTGGAAATGTACTCCGCGGATAATCGACCGATCGTCATACTGTTCCATCACCCGGCGGATGTAGGACGCTCCCTCTGCCTGGGTGCGAAGCCCGGTATGGGTATGCAGCAGATGGCCCACATCCAGCATAATCCCCTTGCGCGGATAGCGGATTTTCTCCAGCAGGCGGTACGTCAGCTCCGGCTTTAACATGGTCAGGCCGGGCCACCACAGATTCTCCGCCAGCAGCTCAAAGCCCTCGTCCTTTGTAAAAATGCAATTCCGCGGCCGCATCGATAATCTCCTCGTCCGTATAACGAAAGCTCCTCGTCACCGCCTCTGCCATGAGCACATCCGAGACATGAAACACCACGTAGGACGGACGATAGTTCCGGGCGAACTCCAGATTTTTCCGAAAACCGGAGAGAATCGCCTCCCGGCCCTTTCCGCCGAACTGGCGCTCCGCCTCGTCCCGGCTGCCAAATTCCTCCAGCAGCGTCTGCTCGTCTCCTGACCAGAGACAGTACCAGCAGGGGTAGTATTTCAGGTGCACGCCGATTACATCCTCCGGCGCAAGGATTGCTTTCTCATCCGCTCCCGCTTCCAGAACCTCCAGGCCATCCAGGCCAAAGCTCCGGTAATACGCCCGCAGATCCTCCCGGCTCTCATAGCGCTCCAGGTCGCTTCCATGTGTGCTGATGTTCATTATACACTTCATTGTACCCACTCTTCAACCTCTTTCAATTTTTCCTGCCAGGTTTCCAGCTCCCGGTGGCTCACGATCTCTACCGCGCCGCCCTGGATGTCGCCCCTGCTTTCCAGTCCGTCCTCCATGTCGCCCTCCAGCTCCAGATAGTTTTCCCTGAGCCGGCGAAGCACCTCTTCCTCCGGCTTCCATTTTTCCCTCTGCACCAGCTCCAGCATCCGGCGGGCAATCTCCTCCGCGGCAAACCGATTCTGCCCGGTCAGCCACTCCCGCATGGACTCATTATTTACATAGGTTTCGGCCAGCTTATCCAGAAGGGAATCCGGGACGCACTCCATCAGGCACTGGGCCTCAAACACGTGCTGAATACGACTCATCATCTCTGCGGCCCCGTCATATCCATCCTGCTTTTCCGTCTCCTGCCAGAAGGGGTTCAGCAATGTCTCTTTTATCGTATTTTCCAGAGCCTCCCCCAGCTCCTCGGTCCGCACCTCCTGGTCTGCCTCGCTGACTCCCTGATACCGCCGTACCCGCCTGCCGCCCAGATATTTTGCCGCCAGGGAAATTCCTCCCTGCACGTTCAGGGAAAACCCGCAGGAAAGCAGATCGTTGCGTTTGGATTGTATCACATCAGAAACCACCTGAACGTCCTTTATATTCTCCGCAAACTCCCGGATCTTTTTTTCTCCGTCCAGCTCCTTTCCATAGGCAAAGGCGGAGGACTGGATAAAGTATTTGGCCAGATCCTTTTCTTCCTTCCACGCGCTGGCCTTCAGGGCAAGATCCACGCCTGCGCCGTAGCCTCCCGGCGGGTCGCCGAAAATCCGTATGGTCTTTTCCCGCTCCAGCCCTTCTCCGTAACTGGCCTGGTATTCCCGCACATGCTTTTTCACGTAATTGCTGTTCTCCGGCTCATCCAGAGAAGAAGCCAGCAGCACCGCTTCGTCCATCAGCTTTACCGCCGCCGGCCAGGTATCCCGAAGGACGCCGGAGATCCGCACGGTCACATCGATCCGCGGACGGCCCAGCTCCTCAAGCCCGATTGCCTCCAGGCCCTTTACCCGTTCCTTTTCATCCCAAACCGGACGGATCCCCATGAGATAGAGAAATTCGGAAAGCTGCTCGCCTCCTGTCCGGGTAATATCCAGGGAAATCATATTGAGCGCAGCCTTTTCCGGGTAGCTTCCTTCATCCTCCTGATATTTTGCCAGGAGCTGGTCAGCCAGCGCCATCCCGCGCTGGTAGGGAATCCTTCCCGGGAAGTCCTTTTCCTTTACCCCATAGAGGTTCCGGCCTGTGGGCAGAATCTCCCGGCCATTGTCATCGGGCATACCGCTTTCGCTGGGGGAAATATACCGGCCGTTCAGCGCATTCACCAGGCCATAAAGCTCTGCCTTTCCCGTTGTTTCCAGCAGGCCGCAGATTTCTCCGGCATCGTATTCCTTTGCTTCCGCGGCATAATTCTCCCTTTCTTCCTGATCCGGATTCATGCCGTATACATGGCGGCGGCTGCCCTTGCCTGCACGCTCCATCAGGGCTGCGGCATCCGACAGCTCCCGGATGCCCTGCCGGAAGTCCTCTGCACGCTCCATGATCCGCTCTGCCGCCGGAATCCTTCGGATCATATCCTCCAGCTCAGCCCGCAGCATCTCTTCCTGCCCATTGTCCAACTCTACTGCCCGGGCATAATCCTCTGCCTTTTTCAGCAGCAGCTTCTCCTGCTGTCCCAGCCCGTGCATGGCCGCGGGCAGATAGGTGACGGTCAGCGCATGTCCCCTGCGCTTTGCCACAGTCCCTTCTCCCGGGACGCCGGCATGGTAAAGATAGATAACCGGCAATTTTCCCACAGTTACCCTTGGCCAGCACCGTGCGGACAGTCCGTTCACCTTTCCCGGAAGGAACTCCAGGCTGCCCTCCGTGCCGATGTCCACGCAGGCGTCTGCGCCGAATATCCGCTCCAGATACCGGTAAGAAGCAAGGTACTGATGGGTAGGCGGACAGAGGGGATCATGGAGAATTTTGCAGACCTCTCCGGTACATTTGGCCCCGTAGCAGCCCCGCTTTGGCTGCACCATGACCAGAATATTGCCGAAACGCAGGCCGGTGACAATCAGATCCCGCCCCAGCACCATGCCCTCGCCGGGATATGGGCCCCAGGTTTCTTCCAGCTGCTTTTGCAGCTCCTTGGGAAGCTCCCGATAAAATGCAGCGTATTCCGTATCCGGCATCCGGTACAGGCAGCCGCCGCTTTCTACAATATCCTCCACCGCCGTCCAGCGAAAATCCGAGTACGCCTTTTTCTCCTGAATCAGAGCCAGCAGCGCCTTTCCGTCTGCAGGGATACCCTCCACTAGATAGCCCTCTGCCTCCAGACAGCGCAGAATCTGCACAACGCTCTCCAGCGCATCCAGCCCGTATGCCTTTCCGATGGTCGCCTCCACCCCGGAGCACACCGCGTTGTGGAGCATCAGCGCCAGGCGCTTTTCCCGGTTCGGCTTTTCCCCGAGCTTTATCCAGCTGCCGATCCGTTCCGCCAGCCATTCGATCTGTTCCGGAAGGGGCTCTGTCTGCTTCGTCTCCGGATTTCTCGTGCTGATTAGCACCGGCTCGATCATGCCGGACATCTCCGGAATCACATAGCCGGAAGAGACGTCGTCGGTCAGCGGCTGAACCTTCTGCTCCCACTGGCTCCTCGTCAGGTAATAGCTCTGCACCGGTCGGAATACCGGGATGCCCAGCTGTTCAAATGCAGCGGCAGACTCTCTGGCAATACTTAAGCCCCCCTTGGGCGTAATCGGAAGCATCTGGGCCATTACCAGGCCCCGAATCCACAGACGGCCGTTTTCTGCACCATCGGATTCCCTGTGAGACGAAAAATAGGTATCCACAAGCTCCTCGAAGCTCTTGCAGTGGGAGCCTCCGTTGGAAAATACACAGACCGTCCCAATGCCTGCGTCCTCCAGCCGCTTTTTCAGTATCCAGAATGCCTCCAGATCCCGGCGCACCCAATAGTGGCGGTGCACCAGCATACCCACATAGCGCGGATAAATCACGCGCTGCGCTTCCAGATATTCCTCCAGAGAGCCATACACCCGCTCCGTTTCTCCCTCAATGATTCCGTCAAAGGGCAGCTCGATGGGCGCGGGAATTTCTCCTCCCGCCGGACAGCCAAAGTACCTTTGTTTCAGATACAGGCCTGCATTGTGCAGGTTTTCCTCCCCGCCGTAGAGAAGATACTGATTCAGCCGCTCGGTTTCCCGGCCGTCCACGGTGGCACAATCCAGCAGCACCGCCTCGGAGCCAATGGGAATCCGCACTGCCTTTTCCGGCAGACCCTTCAGCCAGCCGGGCAGCTCAGGACAGTCGGAATGGCAGTGGTAAAGCACCGCGACCCTGTCCTCTCCGGCAATCACCGGCTCCAGACCGGCCAGGCAGCTTGGATCCCCCATCTCCTCGTGGGGCAGCTGCAGCAAATCCACCCGGTTTCCGGCCTCCGGATTCCATTCCTCTTTCCAATATACGTACTCTGACTCCAGCCCCAAACAGATCAGCAGCATTCCATTCCCTCCATGTCTCCGTCTATGGACAGATAAATCCGCTCCAGCTCTCCCAGCGTCTCCTCCTTTGCCTCCCACATGCCCCGCCTGGAGGCCTCCAGCAGCCGCTCGCTGATGGCGTGTACCGCAAAGGGATTCACCTCTGTCATCCACTCCCGCATCTCTTCCTTTAACATATAATCCCGGGCGATGGCCTCATACATCCAGTCTTCGGCCACCCCGCTGGTCGCATCCCAGCCAAACAAAATATCTACCATAGCGGAAAATTCCTGCGCTCCCTTGTAGCCATGCTTTTTCAGTCCCTCCTGCCATTTGGGATTGCAGATTCTGGCCCGCATAATCCTGGCCGTCTCGGCCTCTACGCTTCGGGTTTTCACATGGGCGGGATCGGCGGCGTTTGTCGAGTAGGATTTGGGATTTTTCCCGGAAACCGTCTTTACCGCACTGATTAGGCCGCCATGGTAGTTATAAAAATCGTCGCTGTCCAACATATCCGCTTCAAAGGAAGAAATATTTTTCACCGTGGCCTCGCACGTCCGCAGTCTTCGGGCAAACAGCTCTTCCGCCTTTTCTCCGTGCATACTCCTGCTGTAGCCATGGCTGCTCCAGTTCATGTACGCCCGGCCCAGATCCTCCGTGGACGTCCACTTTTTGCTGTTTACCAGAATATCCACGCCTGCCCCGTAGGTTCCCGGCGGGCAGCCGAACACCCGGAGGCTGGCCCGCTCGTACGCCTGCTCCTGCTCCATTCCCTGGCGCAAAAATTCCTCCAGATCCGCATGGATATGCTTTCGGATATAGTTCTGCTCCTCCGGCTCCGGCAGAGAAGCCGCCAGGTTCACCGCATCCTCAATCCGTTCGATCAGGTTGGGGAAGGTGTCCCTGAACAGCCCGGAAATGCGCAGGGTCACGTCAATCCGCGGACGCCCCAGCTCCTCCAGAGGAATAAGCTCCAGCCCGATTACCCGGTCTGTATTTTCCAGCCAGACGGGCCGCACCCCATACAAATATAAAATCTCTGCAATATCGTCGCCCCTGGTTTTCATCGTCTCCCCGGAATACACGACAATGGCTACGCTCTCCGGGTATTTTCCCTGTTCTTCACAAAACCCAGCAAGCAGCTGATCTCCCAAACGCTTCCCCGTTTTCCATGAACTGCGGGAAGGCACAGCGGTAGGATCGATGGTATAAAAGTTCCGTCCGGTGGGCAAAAGTCTGGCATTGCCTCTGGTGGGTGCTCCGGATGGCCCGGGAGCGACGAACCTTCCATCTACCGCCCGCGCGAAGAAATCCAGCTCCTCCGTCACCCGCGCAAGCCGCGGCGCCGCCTCCGTCAGTACAAAACGCAGACACTTCCCTAATTTCCCCGGAAGCTCTCCGTACCGGCGCAAGGCCTCATCTGTCCCGCATGTCTCCACACACTCTGCCAGCTGTGCGAAATACGCTCTGCCCTGTTCATCCAGCTCCTCCAGCCGCATGGCATTTGTCCGTCCATCCGCCCGGCGTTCCCCGGGAGCCGCCAAAAGCGCTTCCAGATTTTCCCCCGCCTCCTCCGCAATTGCCTCACGCAGGGAGGGTACATCCCCGTTGGATATGCTGACCAGCATCCGCACCAGGCTCCAGAACCGCTCCTTTTCCGGGGCTTTTCCGAAAATATGCAGGCCGTCCTTGATTTTAGAGCCCTTTATTTCGCTCAGCCAAAGGTGGAGCCGTTCAATCGCCTTTTCCGGAGTCTTCTGAAATTCTTCTTCTGTAATCTCCAGATCGGTGTGCAGATTTTCCGCCGTCATCCGCTCCCATATCTCGGCTTCCAGAGCGGGCAGCTTGCCCGGATCGGCGGTTTTGGCATGATACCAGGCGTCAACCTGCCCGTCCAGCTCCTCCATCGCGCCATAAGTCCCACTCTCCGTCATGGACGGAATGCAGTGCTCCAGCAAAACGGCCCCGGTCCTGCGCTTAGCCTGGACGCCTTCCCCGGGAACGTCGATGATATAGGGATAGAGGTGCGGCATATCCCCAATCGCCAGATCGGGATAGCACTCCCCGGAAAGGCCGATCTCCTTTCCCGGCAGCCACTCAATCGTCCCATGGGTGCCCACATGCACCACCAGATCTGCACAGAACACCTTTTCCAGATACCGGTAAAACGCCAGATACTGATGGGGACATACGATGTCCGTAGAATGGTAAGCCTCCTCTGCCTTTTCCTCCATGGCTCTGGGCGGCTGAAGGCCGATAAACAGATTCCCGTTCAGGATTCCCGGCACCAGCAGCTTCTCCTCTGCTGCCATGAAGGTACCCGGCGCAGTTCCCCAGTCCCGTTCCAGCTCCCGGCGGTTCTTCTCCGGCATATGGGGAAACCACGCCAGATACTGCTCCTTTTCCACCACGGCCTGACAGCAGGCCAGCATATCCTCCTCGGATAAAAAGCGTCCGTCATTCGTCGTTCCTTCAATAATCCTGCGGATGATCTCCTGTCCGTCGGCAAAATCGTAATCCAGGGTAAATCCCTTTTCCTTCAGCACCCGATACATGCCGTATACCGATTCCGGAGTGTCCAGGCCATAGGCACAGCCAATCATATCGGCCCGGGGCGGCATATTGTGAAATACAATGGCGATCTTTTT
>JAHZHG010000078.1 GCA_019420425.1 Clostridiales bacterium | reverse complement strand
TTCCGGATAGGTATCCATCCGGATTTTCCGGAAATCCGCCGCCTTTTTAATGCCGACCACCGAACCAATGGTGAGCTGGCTGTCAAAACGGTCGATGGTAGTCACGCCGCGGAAGCTGTAAAAGTTTCCCGCCTTGAGCGCCTCCTTGATCTCTGGCACCTGCTCCGTGCGGGCAAAGAGCTTCACCACAATGGTATCGGTAAAGTCCGTGACTTCCATGACCACAATGGTTTTTTCGTTGCGCAGCTCCCTTGTGTCAAAGCTCTGGATCTGCCCGCGGATAACCACTTCGCCCATCTCTCCCTGGATATGCTCCAGGGCAATCGGTTCGCCTTCAAAGTCACGGCCGTAAACCACATCGGGATTGTCGGAGCGGCGGATGCCGCGGTTTTCCTGGCCGCGGGAGCCATAGCCTCCTCTTCCTTTAAAGCCCGATCTTCCCTGACCAGCTCCGCCCTGGCCCGCCATGCTTTGGCCGGCCGCCCGGAATCCGGCCGCATTCTGGTCTGCCTTCCTGTCGCTTCCCGGGTTCTTTCCCGCCGCTGCAGCGCCGCCTGCCTCTCTGCCGCCCGCCGCAGCTGACCCGGCGCTGTCCCCTGTCCTGCTGCCCTGGGCGCCTGCCGCCGCCCCTGCGTCATTTTCGGATGCTTCTCCGTTTGCCGCCTTTGCGCGCTCCAGCCTCTTGCGGATTTCCTCCACCTCCAGGTCAATCTGCACGTCCACCGGCCGCACGGCATCCTCCGCCTGTTCTTCTTTATGGCGGATTTCCAGCTTCAGATCCAGGCCGCAGCGCTCGCAGAAAATCTTTTCCAGGATCCGGCCCAGCTCCTGCTCCTTGCCCTCGGCCAGCACTGAGCGCTCGGTCTGCATGATCAGCGTGTCCTCGTCGGTGAACTCCAGCTCCGCCTTGTAGAATAAATTATATAAAAACCTGCTGTAGTTTTTCAGCTCCAGCAGAATGCTTTCCCGATAAATGGGCATCAGCTTTCTGGCCGTGTACTGGCCGGAAAGCCTGAACTGCTCAATAATCTGTATTTCTATGGGCATGGCAAAAAAGAGCTGGTCCTTGATGGCCTGCTCTATTTCATAAATGTACTGTTTTTCAATCAGCTTTTCCGCATCCAGGTAAACCCGCATACGATCCTTCCCTGAGTTGGTAGTGATCCTCCTCACCGTCGCAAACGACAGCAGGGAAGTGACCTCACCCGACAGCTTCAGGGAAGGAAATACCTCATGGAAGGGTTTTCCCATCCGTATCACTCTCCCCAGTGCGCCAGCTCATCCCGGAGTACCGCCAGCAGCTGGTCCTCCTTTACCTTACGCACAACCTCGCCTTTTTTGATCAAAAGGCCTTCGCCAATTCCTCCCGCGACTCCGATATCTGCCTCTTTGGCCTCACCCGGCCCGTTCACCACGCAGCCCATCACGGCCACCTTGATGTCCAGGGGGAACTCCTGTACCATCGTCTCCACCTGATTAGCCAGGCCGATCAGGTCGATTTTCGTTCTGCCGCAGGTGGGGCAGGAAACCACCTCGATCCCGCCCTTTCTCAGACCCAGGGTCTTTAAAATCCGTTTTGCCGACTTGACTTCCTACAGCGGATCTCCTGTCAGCGATACGCGTATCGTATCTCCGATGCCCTGGGACAGGATAATGCCCAAGCCTACGGCAGACTTTATATTGCCGGAATACAGCGTACCCGCCTCGGTGATCCCCACATGCAGCGGATAGCTGCTCTTTTCTGCGATCAGCTCATGGGCCCTTGCACACATCATGACGTCGGAGGATTTGATGCTGATCACCAGATTATCATAGTCCATATCCTCGATCAGCTTTACCTTGGAAAGCGCGCTCTCCACAAGTCCCTCCGCGGTCACCCCGTGGTATTTTTCCACCAGCTCCTTTTCCAGGGAGCCGCTGTTTACCCCCACCCGGATGGGAATCTGCCGCTCCTTCGCCACGTCCACCACAGCCTTTACCCGCTCTGCAGAGCCGATGTTGCCCGGGTTGATCCGGATCTTGTCGGCCCCGTTTTCCATGGCCGCGATGGCCAGGCGGTAGTCAAAGTGGATGTCCGCCACCAGGGGGATCGGGCAGGCCTTTTTGATCTCCTTTAAGGCCTGCGCCGCCTCCATGGTGGGTACGGCGCAGCGGATGATTTCGCAGCCCGCGTCCGCCAGACGGCTGATCTGCTCCACCGTAGCGGCCGCATCCTCTGTCCTTGTATTGGTCATGGACTGGATCAGGATGGGATTTCCCCCGCCGATCACGCGGTCCCCGATCCGTATTACCTTTGTATGGTCACGATACATGTCAACCCTCCATTGCTCATTCCAGCGGCTCAGCCGGCACAAATACCCGGCTGTTTGCCGGGGTTTCCGTCTTTGCCGCCCGCTGCACGGCCTCCTCACAGAAATACAGCTGGGATGCCATCGGCGTCTTGCCCCGCCTGTCTACCCGCTCGTACTTTCCGTCCTTATTCAGGATATGGGCCTTCAGCGTATCCTCCAGCTGGACATTCAGAATATGCATTACCTCAGCCTTTATGTCCTCCTGCTCCACCGGGAACAGGATTTCCACACGCTTGTCCAGATTTCTCGGCATCCAGGCCGCCGTTCTGGAAGTAGAAAATCCGGCTGTGCTCCAGGAAGGTGCCCACGATTGAGCGTACCCGGATATGCTCGCTGACGCCCGGGATACCTGTTTTCAGGCAGCATATTCCGCGGATGATCAGATCGATCTCCACGCCTGCCGCGGAGGCCTCATAGAGATACTGGATGATTTCCTTGTCGCACAGGGAGTTCATCTTGGCGATAATCCGGGCCGGTTTTCCGGCCAGGGCGTTTTCCGTCTCCCGCTGAATCAGCCGGATGAACCGGCCGCGCAGCCAGATCTGCGCCAGCACCAGACGGTTCCAGCTCTTTGGCTCGGAATATCCGGAAAGCATATTAAACACGGCGGTCGCATCCTCGCCGAAGGGCTCGGAGCAGGTGAGAATCCCGCAGTCTGTATACAGCTTGGCCGTGGAGTCGTTGTAGTTTCCGGTGCCCAGATGGACATATCTGCGGATACCCTCCTCCTCCCGGCGCACCACCAGCGTAATCTTGCTGTGGGTTTTCAGTCCGATCAGGCCGTAGATGACATGGCAGCCTGCCTTCTCCAGCATCTTCGCCCAGAGAATATTGTTCTCCTCATCAAAACGGGCCTTCAGCTCTACAAGCACAGACACCTGCTTGCCGTTTTCCGCCGCCTGGGCCAGGGCCGCCACGATCGGCGAATTTCCGCTGACCCGGTAGAGGGTCTGCTTAATGGCCAGCACCTGCGGGTCAACCGCCGCCTTGCGGACAAAATCCACCACCGGCTCAAAGGTCATATACGGATGGTGCAGCAAAATATCGTGCTTTCGGATTTCTTCGAATAAATCACAGCCCTGGGGCAGAGCCGGTACAGGCTGGGGCTTGTAGGGCTTTTCCTTTAAGTGATCCACACCGTCCAGCCCGTACAGCTTCATCAGGAAGGTCAGATCCAGCGGTCCGTTGATCCGGTAAAGATCCTCCTCTTTTACGTTCAGCTCCCGCTTCAGCACCTTTAACAGCTTCGGATCCATTCCGTCGTCAATCTCCAGACGGATGACCTCTCCCCACTGACGCTTCTTTAACTGCTTCTGGATCTCCTTGAGCAGATCGGCCGCCTCATCCTCGTCAATGGTCAGATCGGCGTTGCGCATGATCCGGTACGGATGGGCGCAGATCACGTCGTAATTCAAAAACAGCTGAGCAATATTCCTCTCGATAATTTCCTCCAGGAGAATAAAGGAACGGCATTCACTGTCCGGTGCGGAGGGCAGCTCTACAAATCTGGGCAGCACGGAGGGCACCTGGACGGTGGCAAATTCTGTCTCCTTTTTCTGCTCCTTTTCTTTTTCCTTCCCCTCCTGATCGCTTCTGGCCTTCACGCCAAGCCTGTCCGCCTTTACGGAAATCAGCGCCCCGATATTCAGGGATTTGTTGCGGATCAGCGGAAACGGCCTTGAGGAATCCACCGCCATGGGGGTCAGCACCGGATAAATATTTTCCTCAAAATACTGATCCACATACGCCTTCTGTTCGTCATTCAGGCTCTCATGATCCGGGACAATCTCTATGCCGTTGTTTTTTAAGGCCGGAAGCAGAGACCGGTTGTAGGTAGTGTACTGCAGGCGCACCAGCTCGTGGGCCTCCTCGCCGATCCGGGTCAGCTGCTCTGTCGGCGTCATCCCGGCAATATCCGGCTTTGCATATTTGGCATGAACCATATCCTTCAGGGAAGCCACACGGATCATGAAAAACTCATCCAGGTTTGACGAAGTGATGCTTAAGAATTTCAGCCGTTCAAACAGCGGCAGGCTTTTATCTCTGGCCTCGCTGAGCACACGGCTGTTAAACTGGAGCCAGCTGGATTCACGGTTAGTAAAATACTCTGTTTTATCAAAATCGGCAATCGCCATAACGCTTCCCTCCTATATACGTTTTTTCTGCTTCAGCACAGGGCGGATATGGAAAACTTCCTCGAAAAATTCACTTTTTTCTGCAAATTCGCCCTTTTCCAGGGTCAGATCCTCCTGGGTATCCACCAGGATCGTCAGCTTCTGATCCTTCAGATTAATCGCCGCCCCCTTACATTTCTGGCGGTGGCTTCTGTCCATGGCATTGGCGATGCGCAGAATGGCGGTCAGCTTGGCAATCCGCAGATATTCCTCCCGGCTGATCCCGCCGCTGGATGCCATTACTCCGAAATACGTAAATTCCAGGGTGTTGAATTTCACCACATTGGCGATAATCTCCCGCTCCTCATGGGAGAGCCCGATGATCTCCGTCGCCATAATGATGTTGTAGGCACATTCGGCCACACCGGCCAGACTGATGTATTTTCCGCAGCTGTGCAGAATCACCGCGATCTGCAGAAGCAGGCGGTCCCTTGTGGTCAGGCCGTTGGCCTTTCCCACCTTATCAAATATGCCAAGTCCCAGCTCCTCCAGATTCCGGATATGGGACTGGCTGCACTTGTATCTCTTGGAAATATTTCTGGCCGCGATGATGATATCCTCTTCAAAGTCGTGGGCGCGGGGAATCAGCTTGTTCTTCTCCCCGTAATCATATGCCATGCCGTCGTTTAATGACATCAGGGGCAGCCAGAGCGTGTCTGCCTCCAGCTGCTCGCCCAGGCATTTGCAGATAATCGCCGAGGGCACCACCAGAGAGGTATACTCGTAGGGAAGCCCGAACTGATCCGCAATGTCCTGGGGATTCAGATATACGACCTTCTCGTAAATTTCCCTGTACTGCTCCTTGGTTACGGAAATGATCTTCTTGCCCGGAAGCATATGCCCTTTCAGCATCTCGATCAGGTTTCCGCCCACTACGATCAGGTTTTTGATCGCCCGGTCCTTCAGATGCAGCTTTTTAAACCCAGCGATCTCGTGATTCACCAGCTCGGTCAGCATCCGCTCAAAATGACGGCTGTCCCGCTCCAGGCCGTAAAGCTTCTCCCTGGTCTTTACGTTGCCCAGGTGGATATTCTGGGTGGTCATCAGCTTGTCCTTGTCAAACAGGGACACCTGAAGGCTGCTTCCGCCCACATCCACAATAATCGTGCCGTTTTTGATGATATTCTGAAACTCCTCCGTCTCCGACGCAATGGACTTGTAATCCAGGAAGCGCTGCTCCGAGTTGCTCAGCACCTCGATGGACAGCCCGGTACGGCGTTCGATGTAGTCCTTCATGATCAGCATGTTTTTCGTCTCGCGGAAGGCGCTGGTGGCGCACAGGCGGTAGGCGTCCACCCGGTACGCGTTCATGTTCCGCTTGAACTCCCGCAGAATCAGACACAGCTCCTCCAGCTTATCCACGCTGATTTTGCCGTTCCGATAGGCATCTACGCCCAGATCCAGGCGGGTGCTCATGCAATCCACCTCTTTCATGCCCTTTCTGGAGGTGAACTCAAAAATTTTCATTTCGGTTTCTGATGAACCGATCAGTATTGCCGCAAATATCTTCACTGCCATAGGTCTCACTCCCTACCCGATTTCTGCTGTCCCAGTAAATAGTCCACGAACTGCTGGGCGCTGCGCCCCGACAGCCCCCCGTGACTGATTTCCCACTTGTTGGCTTCCTGCAAAAGCTCCTCCTCCGGCATGGTCACGCCATAGCGTTCGGCCAGCGTCCGCACGATCTGCTGATACTCCTTTTTATCCGGCGCACAGAAGAAAATTGTCACGCCAAACCGGGATACCAGGGAAAGCTTTTCCTGAACGGTATCCGAGGAGTGCAGCTCATCCCTGCGTCCCAGCTTGTCGTCAAAGGTCTCCTTGATCAGATGCCGCCGGTTAGAGGTGGCGTAGATCAGGATATTCTCCGGCTTTTTCTCCAGTCCGCCCTCAATCACTGCTTTTAAGTATTTATATTCGATTTCGAATTCCTCAAAGGAAAGATCATCCATGTAAATGATAAATTTGTAATTCCGGTTTTTGATCTGGGCGATCACATCGTTCAGATCCTGGAACTGGTGCTTGTAAATCTCGATAATCCGCAGGCCCTGATCGTAATACTGGTTCAGAATGCCCTTGATGCTGGAGGATTTTCCGGTGCCGGCATCGCCGAAAAGCAGACAGTTGTTCGCTTTTCGGCCCTGGACAAAGGCCTCCGTGTTGTCAATCAGCTTTTTCTTTGGAATCTCGTAGCCCACAAGATCATCCAGATACACATGGGCAATGTTGGTAATCGGGACAATCTGTACCTGATCTCCTAAACGGGCTACACGGAACGCCTTATGCAGTCCCAGCTTGCCCACGCCAAATTCCTTGTAGAACTGCACCATGTCCGCCATAAATTCTTCTGTATTCTCTGCCTTTGCCAGAGCGATGCTCAAGGTACAGATCCGGTCCCGGATACGCTTGTTGTACATCTTGCTCCTGCCGTTGATGCTGGAATAATGGAGAAACGTATGCACATGGCCAACGCCCAGCTCCTCTCCCAGCCCCTCCAGATCCCAGGCAAACATCTCCCGGAATATGGCAAAATCGTGGTGCACCAGTTCGTTGATGCTGCCCTCCACTGCCCCGCGGATTTCGCAGGAGGTGGAAAATACATTCTCATGGTTCACCAGCAGAAGGGTCAGGTAGTTGTGCCACAGATTGTTTTCCAGGCCGTACTCCCCGGCCAGGGCAATCAGGCGGTTCAGGCAGCCGTACAGCCGTTCCTTAAGCTCTGCTTTTTTTTCTATATCCTCTGGCTTCCGGCACTTTGCTTCCCTGCGCAGGGCGGACATCTCCCGCAGCAGCTCTCCGTTCTCCATATTCCGGTATACAATCAGTCGTTCCATTCCTGTTCTCCTGTGTAGATTAATAATTTCCGAGAATTTTCATGTTGATTGCCTCTTCCCGGATTCCCCGAAGGGCATTTTTTACTGCGCTCTCGGACAAATTTCCCACAAAATCGATAAAGAACCGGTATTCCCAGTTGCGGCCGAGAATCGGCCTGGACTCGATCCGGTACATATTCAGGTTGTTGTAGATAAAGTGGGACAGAATATTGTACAGCGTTCCGCTGGTGTGCGGCAGTTCAAAGCAGATGCTGATCTTTTCCGCATCCTTTTTGAATATCCGCTGGTTTGTCACCACGATAAACCGGGTGGAATTGGCCTCGTTGTGATATACCTTCTCGGCCAGCACCTCCAGTCCGAACTGCTTAGCCGCAAAGGTTGAGGCAATCGCCGCCTGGGCGCGGTCCCCGTCCTCCGCCACTTTTTTAGCCGCCACAGCCGTATTGCTGTAGGGCAGCCGCTCCCATTCCCGGTGCATATCCAGATACCGGCTGCACTGAGAAAGGGCCTGGGGATGGGAATATACCTTTCGGATATCCGACAGCTTCGTTCCCGGCAGTCCCAGAAGGGCGTGCTCGCATTTGATCACCTGTTCGCCCACGATATAATTTTCAAAATCCACCAGCAGATCAAAATTGTCGGCCACGATTCCTGCGGAGGAGTTCTCAATGGGCAGGACGGCATAGTCCGCTGCCCCTTCGGAAATGGCTTCCATGGCATCCCGCCAGGTCTCCACGTGGAAGCAGTTTACCTGTTCGCCAAAATAACGGCGCATGGCCTCATGGCTGTACGCTCCCTCCACGCCCTGGTATACAACCCGGACATTTTCCCGCTCAATGTCGTCTACCGCAATAAAGGGCATACGGCCCGCCACTCCGTTCTGTGCCAGCAGCTGGTACTGGAGCTTCCGGCTCATGGACATGATCTGCTGGAACAGCTCGTTTACGCCATGACGGTTGAAATCGCTGTGGGCAAGGCCCTGGAGCGTTTCCAGCTTAGAGCGTTCCCGTTCCTTGTCAAATACCTTTTTTCCTGCGTTGATTTTGTATTCGGCTACCTTTGCGCTGACCTCCATCCGCTGTTCAAACAGCTCCACAATCTGTCGGTCGATCTTGTCTATTTCCTCTCGCAGCTCAGTCAGTTCAATCATTCGTTTTTCCTCCAAGGGCGGCCAAAAGCTGTGCGGCCGTCCGGTTCAGTACCGGATTTCTCGCATAGGGCGCAATCTGCGCCAGGGGAACAAGGACAAAGGCACGCTTGTGCATCTCCACGTGGGGAATGGTCAACTCCTCCGTATCCACAATCTCCTGATCGTACAGGAGGATATCCAGATCCAGCGTTCTCGGTCCCCAGTGGATCAGCCGCTCCCGGCCGGCCATCTGCTCGATTTCGTGGAGCCACACCAGCAGCTCTCCCGGGGTAAGCAGCGTGCGCAGCTCCAGACAGCCGTTTAAAAAGTCCGGCTGGTTCTGCACCTCCCCGTAGGGCGGGGTGACAATAAAGTCAGATACTTTCGTCACCCTGCAGCCGGGACGCTTGCCCAGCTCGGCAATGCCCATGCGGATAAAGCCCTCCTGGTCTCCCAGGTTGGAGCCGAAGGCAATATACGCCGTATGCCAGCTCCGGCTGATCTCCACCGCCACCGTATCCACAGGCAGTCCCACCGGAGCCCATGGCTTTTTTATCGTCAGATCCACACGCTCCAGCAGAGGAATTTCGCTCAGCATGGCCCAGGCCAGCTGCTCAGCCGCCGTCTCGATCAGCTTGTAGGTGTGTTCCTTCATGAATTTGGTGATAAACTGGCTCACCTCTCCGTAGTGGATGGACTGCTTCAGCTCATCGGTCATCCCGGCCGCACGGGTATTGGTATGCATCACGGCCGTGATCACAAATTTCTGGCCCAGCCGGTTCTCCTCCGGAAATACGCCGTGGTTGGCAAACACTTCCAGATCTTTAATGATGATTTTATCCATAATTATCTCTTCCTGCCTTCCATAATCGCCTGGGTCATTTTGATCGCGCGGGCATTGGCCTGCACGTCGTGTACACGGATGAAGGCGGCCCCCTTCTGCACGCCGTACACCGTGGTTACCAGGGTTCCCTCCACGCGCTGGTTGGCGGGCACATCCAGGGTCAGTCCCACCACGGACTTCCGTGAGGTACCAAGGAGTACCGGATAGCCCAGAGCCTTCAGCTCATCCAGCCTTGCAATAACCTCCAGATTGTTTTCATAGGTTTTTCCAAAGCCTACGCCGGGATCCAGCATGATCTTATCATCTGCAATCCCCGCAGCCTTTGCAAGAGCCACGGTTTCCCGAAGATCGTTTAACAG
>JAHZHG010000077.1:3984-9700 GCA_019420425.1 Clostridiales bacterium | reverse complement strand
TTATCCGGGCCAATGTGGGAGAAACGGTCGAGATTTCTTTTTCCCACTCCCTGAAACGGGCGCTCTCCATCCATGTACTTGGGATGGACTATGACGTCCAGACATCCGACGGGACAAATGTAGGCTTTAACCGGGATACGACCACAAGAAAACAGATCACCTATACCTGGTACGCCATCCGGGAGGGCGTATACCTGTTCCACGATATGGGCGATACCAGAAGCAGCGAGGAGGGAACCAATATCCACGGGCTTTTCGGCGCAATTATTGTAGAAGCGCCCCAGTCCAAATGGCTGGATCCGCAGACCGGGGAGGAGCTGGAAAGCGGGCTGTTTGCGGATATTTATTCTCCGGGAAGGCCAGCTTTCCGGGAATACGCCGTGTTCTTCCATGATGAGCTGGAAATCCGGGACAAAGAAGGGCTGCCGCCTGTGGATCCGCACACCGGCCTCCCCTCAATGACCACGGGAATCAGCTATCGCTCCGAGCCTATGCGAAACCGCCCTCCGCTGACCGGCGGTCATGCGGACAGCGGGGAGGATATTTCCATGAGCTCCTGGGTATACGGGGATCCTGCCCCGCCCATCCTGCGCGCCTATGTGGGCGATCCTGCCAAAATCCGTCTGATCCACGGCGGAGTTAAGGAGACCCATGTTTTTCATCTGCACAATCATCAGTGGCGTCTGGAGGGAGATAACCCGGTTTCCACGATTCTGGATTCCATTACGCTAAGTCCCCAGGAATGCTATACGCTGGATATTCTCCACGGCGCGGGCAGCCTGACGGGAACCATCGGGGACGTGATTTTCCACTGCCATCTTTATCCGCATTTTCATGAAGGAATGTGGACGCTGTGGCGGATACACGACCGGCTGGAGGACGGCACGGGAATTCTCCCTGACGGGGCAAAGATACCGCCGCTTGTCCCCCTGAAGGACAGAGCCGCGCCGCCGCCAAAGGATGAAGCGCATCCCGGATATCCCGGCTTCATCAAGGGAACCTTCGGAGGTCGTCCCCTGCAGCCGCCCCTTGGCCTATTAAACCCCGGCGGAGGCAATGAAATCGAGCCGACGGAGCTGGAGCGGGCAAATTTCGTGGAAAATTTTGCCCCGGGCGCGCTCTATTCGGAGACCTGCCCCTGCCTGGCCAGAGAAAAAGCCTGCTGCCCATCCTGCCATCCGGACGAATCAGAAATAAAGGTTTTTGAGATTGCGCTGGTCCAGGCAAAGGTGACCTACAACCGCTACGGCTGGCATGACCCGCAGGGGCGCTTTTTTGTCCTGAAGGAGGATCTGGAGTACCATGGAGGCCTGGCTTCCTATATCCGGAAGGTAGAGGAACAGAAAATCCGCGTAGAGCCTCTGGTCATCCGGGCCAATGCCGGGGACTGTATCGAAATCCGCCTGACCAACCTGCTCCCTGAGCACATCGCGGAAAGCCCCTTCCAGCTGGAAACGCTGACGGATATTGTCGGGTTTCACATCCATTTGGTGAAATTTGACACCATCGTTTCTGACGGCGCTGCAAACGGCTGGAACAACATCGCCGGGGCCAGAAGATACGAAACCCTGATCGAACGCTTCTTTGCCGATACGGAGCTGCGCACCGTCTTTTTCCATGACCATCTGTTTGCCAATTCCCATCAAATGCACGGGGTGTTTGGGGCTCTGCTTGTGGAAGAAGCCGGAGCCACGTTCCACAGTCCCCGCAGCAAAAGGCCGCTCCGGCGGGGCACGCAGGCGGTTATCCGGCGAAAGGACGGCTCCTCCTTCCGGGAGTTTGCTCTGTTTGTCCATGATTTCGCCTTCCTTTTTGATCAGGACGGCAACGCGCTGAATCCGCCCGCGGTTCCCGGCTCCCACGATGACCCCGGAGTCATGGGCATCAACTACCGCTGTGAGCCTATGCGGGAGCGGTTAAAAACGCATGAGGATCCGGCCTATATATTCAGTTCCCTGGTTCACGATGATCCGGCCACGCCTGTCCTGGAAACGTATCCGGGAGATGAAATCGTCATCCGTCTGCTGGACGGGGCACATGAGGAGCAGCACGCCTTCAACCTGACCGGGCTGTCCTGGCAGCGGGAAATCGCCGATCCCCACGCTCCTGCCGCCGCCTCACAGACAATCGGTATTTCCGAAGCCTTTAACCTTCGGATTACGAAACCATACGCGCCGGGAGATTATCTTTACTATTTCGGCGGAATCGATGACGCATGGCTGGGGCTTTGGGGCATCCTGCGGGCCTACGCGCATCCGGTAAAGCATCTGAAGCCGCTCTGCAAAGGCAGAGACAGCATCCTTCCCCTTCCCCCCTGTCCCGGCAGGGACGCGGTTATCCGCAAATACGAAATTGCCGCCGTCCAGCAGAACATCCCCTACAACAGCCACGGCGACCACGATCCCGACGGCCTGCTGTTTGTCCCCCTTGCAGACGCCGAGAGGGCGCTGTGCGGGGATTATCAGCCAAAGCCGCTGATCCTCAGGGCCAACGCCGGGGAATGGATTGAAGTTACCCTGCACAACCGGTTTAACCCGGCGCATCCGGTGGAATTTTTCGATTATCCCAGAGTCCCCCTGGACTTTCCGCACCAGCCGTCCATGCGGGTATCCGTAAATCCGCAGTTTTTGCACTATGACCCGGTCTGTGATTCGGGAATCAACGTAGGCTATAATAACCGGGAGCAGACCGTCGGTGTGGGGGAAAGCAAAAAATACCTGTGGTACGCCGATAAAGAATACGGCCCCTGCATCATCCAGTCCTTCGGGGATATGCGCAATCACCGATATCATGGCCTGTTCGGCGCTATCCTCATTGAGCCGGCGGGAGCTAAATGGTACAGGAACGGTTCGCTTTTCCCGGCGTTGCACGACGAAGAAGCCGTAATCACCGTCCCCGGCGCGGATAGCTTCCGGGAATGTGTGGTGATGATTCAGAATGGAATCCGTATGCTGGATAAACAGGAAGAGCTGGTAAAGACCATACCGGAGGAGGACGGGGAAGGCATTGACGCAGAGGATACCGGCGAAAAAGGGGTTAACTACCGCTCGGAGCGATTCGCCAACCGGCTGAAAAAAGACCGGAGGATTTCCCGGATTTTCAGCAGCCGTATCCACGGAGACCCCGCGACGCCGCTGTTTAAGGCGTACAGCGGGGAACGGGTGGTTTTCCGCACGATGATGCCGGCAGACAAACCGCGGAACGTCGGCTTTACCATTCACGGCCATGAATGGAGGGAGCAGCCGGATGACCCGTTTTCCCGAGTGATTCCGCTCCAGGGCGGGGTCAGCATCGGAAATTCGTTTACGATGGAACTAAAAGACGGGGCCTCCTGCCCCGGAGATTATCTCTACCGTTCCGGCAGCCTAAAATGGGACGTGGAATCCGGAATGTGGGGGATTTTCCGGGTACAGAAGCGGAGAATCAGCCGCAGATGCAGGGACTTCTGCAGTAAGCTGTGGAAGTGCGCGGCGAAAACCAGATAACCTTTGGCAAACAGCCGGGAGAAGCATATGATTCTCGCGGCATTTACAGCAATCTGCCGCCCGTTCAATCAGGAAAACGCAGCTTCATCGCATCATAGGCAGTGGGATCATTGACGTTTGCGAAATATTCATCCGGTGTCGTGGTGAGACAGGTTTCATAGCCGATACGCCGGAGAAAGGCAAATACAGAACCCTTTCGCAGGGTGATCTCCTCGGCCACCTCCCCGGCCAGGCTGGTATGGTAGATGCCGATCAGCGGCTCTTCCCGCTCCCCGTGCTGCAGAATCACCGCCCGGGTGCTGGTTGAGGCCGCCTGGGCAATCAGCCGCTTAAGGTCGGACAGAGGCGTCATCGGCACATCAACGCCAAGTACCAGACAGCGGGCATATCTGGCTTTTTGGAAGCAGGCTTCGAGGCCGCCCAGCGGGCCCCTGCCCGGGATGCGGTCGCTGATGATAGGCGCACTGCACCGGTCGCCCCGATACCCGGAAACCAGAATGTCCCCGATGCCAAGCAGTCTGCCTTTTTCAATTTGTGTCTCAAGAAACGTTTTTCCCTGCAAAAGCAGGTCGGATTTGTCTTTTCCCATGCGGCTGCTGGCGCCTCCGGCCAGTACGACCATGGACAGCTGCGGATTCTGCATTGTTTTCCTTTCTCCATTCATGATCGGTGATCAGCCTTTACTTTCTGGCACAGTTTGACGCCTGGCCGGTCAGAATCTCCAGCCCGTGCCGCAGGGAGGGTATGATGTATTCCAGGCTCTCCCGCACTGCCTTCGGACTGCCGGGCAGGTTTACGATCAGCGTGGATTTCCGTATCCCCGCCGCCGCGCGGCTCAGCATTGCGCGCGGGGTGATGGTCATGCTGTAGGCGCGAATGGCTTCGGGAATCCCCGGAACTGCACGTTCCGTGATATCGGCGGTAGCCTCCGGCATACAGTCCCGAGGGGAAAAGCCGGTGCCGCCTGTGGTAACCAGCAGCTCCGCTGTCCCCTCGTCGGCGATTCTGGCCATCTCGCGGGCCAGCAGCTCCCGGTCGTCCGGCAGCAGCACTGCATGAACCACCGTATATCCGTTGGCCTCTAAAATTTCCCGGATCACCGGGCCGCTCAGATCCTCGCGTTTTCCTTCATATCCGGAATCACTGGATGTAATAATTGCCGCTCTCATTTTATCCTCCTATCTGGGACATGGCGCGTACCTCGTCCTGATCTGTCTGCGCTTCGTAAAAGTTGTGGCTGACCGGCTTGTTCCAGATCACGTCTGCAATGGTCTCTGTCAGTTCCTCATCCGAGCCGCCGCCGCGCAGGAGCTCCCGAAGATCCCTTCCCTTCTGGAACTGCAGGCAGCCCTTTAAATAGCCCTCCGCAGTCAGACGCACACGGTTGCACTGGCTGCAGAATTTGTGCGTCATTGCGCTGATGAACCCAATTTTTCCCTGAAAGCCTTCGATTCTGTAATAGTGGCATGGACCGTTTCCAAACCGCTCGGCAACCGGAAGCATAGGGCCGTAGGCTTTTTCCAGGACAGCCTTGATGGATTCCTCTCCCTGAAACGGGAACTGCTTTCCGCAGCCGATGGGCATCATCTCGATAAAACGGACATGGAGGGGATATTTCTTTGCCAGCCCGGCCAGAGCCACAAAATTTTCTTCGTTTTTGACCACCGGAACGCAGTTCAGCTTTACCGACAGCTGCGGATGGGCAAGGGCGGCCTCCAGGCCCTCCATAACCCTGCCCAACCCGTCCCTTCTGGTAATCCGGCAAAACAGCTCCGGATCCAGGGTATCCAGGCTGATATTGACTGCGTCAACGCCGGCCTCCAGCAATGCGTCCAGCTGTTCCCCCAAAAGCACCCCGTTCGTCGTCAGCGTCACCTTTTCGATCCCCGGAATAGCCTTTAGCATACCGGCAAGCCGCGCGCAGCCCGTTCTCGCCAGCGGCTCGCCGCCGGTCAGCTTGATTTTCCGTATGCCGAGTCCGGCTGCGCACCGGCAGACGCGCAGGAGCTCGTCATCCGTCAGAATCTCTGTACGGGGAATCTGCCGGATTCCCTCCTCCGGCATACAGTATACGCACCGCAGATTGCAGCGGTCCGTCAGCGAAATACGCAGATAGTCAATTGTTCTGCCATATTTATCCATCATGATCGTTTTTCGGGTTGATATAATGCCCGCTTTTTCCCCCTATCTTTTCTGCCAGATGAACGCCGCCGGTCTCCCTCGATTTGTCC
>JAHZHG010000077.1:0-3974 GCA_019420425.1 Clostridiales bacterium | reverse complement strand
GCGCCTTGCACATATCATAAATCGTCAGCCGCGCCACGCTGACGCCGGTCAGCGCCTCCATCTCAACGCCGGTCTGTCCTTCGGTCTTTACCGTGCAGACGGCGGTAATCGAAAGACCGGCTTCATCCACCGAAAAATCGACGCTGCATTTCTGGATCATCAGCGGATGGCACATCGGCACCAGAGCGGAGGTCTGCTTTACTCCCATGATCCCGGCTACCCGGGCCACGCCAAGTACATCCCCTTTTTTCACCGTACCCGCAAGAACTGCGCGCATAACCGTCTCGTTGACGTGAATGCTGCCTCTGGCTACCGCGGTGCGGGAGGAAGGCGCCTTGCCGGATACATCGACCATCACGGCATTTCCCTGTTCATCAAAGTGATTCAGCTTCGTTTCCATCTATAATCCTCACTTCATCGCCCTCGGAGACCGTACCTCCGCGCAGTACGCGGGTAAAAATCCCTTCGCGCGGCATAATGCAGTCTCCCATGATTTTGTAAATCTCGCATCCGCTGTGGCACTGCTTTCCGATCTGGGTAACCTCCAGGATCACGTCATTGCAGGAAAGCCTTGTGCCGACAGGCAGCGCTTTCAGGTCGAAGCCCTGGACAATCAGGTTTTCCCCGAAGGCTCCCTCCTCTACCGGAGCGCCCTTGGCCTTAAACTCCTCAATTTTTTCGTAGGCCAGCAGGCTCACCTGGCGGTGCCATTTGCCGGCATGGGCATCGTTTTCCAGCCCGAAGTCCTCGATAACCCGGGCAGAATGCACGTTAATCTTCTGCGTCCCCTTCTTTTCGCTGATATTAACCGCCATAATCTTTCCCATAATCCATACCCCTTTAGCGTTCTTATTTATTAATACTACAATACCCATGTGGAAAAAGCAATGGATATTTGACAGCTCCTGGCCGGGCAGCGTATACTGGGTATGATAACCTATTCTGCACTGAACCGGAGCTTTCTTATGCACATTAATGAACAATACCAGAACCTGGAACTGCTGACCCATGTTTCCCACCGCTTCATCAGCCGTGACGGCGATATCCGTGAAGAAGCCGAGCCTGTGCTTGCTGAGCATCTGATGGATGTGTACGTAAATGACCGCCTCACCATGAAGCTGATCTGCATCCCCGAATACCTGGCCGAGCTGGTGCTTGGCCGTCTGCTCACGGAGGGGATCATCCGCGCCGCCAACGAGGTTGACCAGATCTATATCTGTGAATTTGGCAGACGCGCCCGCGTCATGCTGAAGAATACCACAGCCCGCGTCTCCGAAAGCTATGTGGAAAAAACGCCGTCCTGCTGTACCGGCAACCACATCTTAAATGACTACTTTCTGCATCACGCCGAAATCCGCCCCGTCGTGCCCATTCCCTGGAAGGCTTCCTGGGTTTTTGATCTGGCCGACCGTTTTGCCCGGGGTATGCCCCTCCATGACCAGACTTGGGCGACCCACAGCTGCTTTCTCGCCGCTGAGGGAGAGCTGCTCTTTCAGTGTGAGGATATCGGCCGCCACAATGCGATGGACAAGGCCATCGGCTACGCCCTGCGCTGTGGAATTGACCTGCGCAGCTGCATCGTCTATTCCAGCGGGCGTATTCCCACAGATATGGCCGTCAAGGCTATCCGCGCCGGCATCCCTGTTCTCGCCAGCAAGGCTTCTCCCTCTGCCCAGGCCGTGGAACTGGCGGAAGCGTACAGGCTGACGCTGATCTGCGCCGCCAGACGCGACCGGATGAAGCAGTTCTGCGGGCCCGCGCCTTTACTTTAGTCCCCGCCTTTCAGGCAGGCCAGAATAAAATCGGCGATCTGCCCCGCGTCATTTAGATCCAGCAGCGGGACTGCCGGCCCGTCCAGCTCCAGCTCTTCCTCCGGAAGATCTGTCGCGACTGCCTTCAGCCGGTACCCGCTGCAGACGCTCTTCGTCGAATTACCCTTTCTCACCAGTTCGATTTTCGGATACGGAGAATGCTTAAAGCCCTCCAGCAGAATCAGATCCGCTTCCGGGAACAGCTCCAGCAGCTGATCTTCTGCCGTGTCCTTCTGCCGCTTTACCACCATGTACTTTTCGGCGGAAAAGACTGCCGTCCCATACGCCCCCGCCCGGAGCTGCCGGTACGTATCCGTGCCGGGCACATCCGCGTTAAACTCATGGCCGTCGTGCTTTATCGTGGCCACCCGAAGCCCCATCCCGGAGAAAATCTCCAGCAGGCGGCAGATCAGTGTTGTTTTGCCGGAATTTTTTACTCCGCTGACCGCAAACAGCTTTGCCTGACTGTCCATTTCCTTTCCCCCTTACAGCAGAATGGCTTCTGCCCCGGCTCCGCGTTCCAGCGCGGGACTGTCCGGCCTTACGTCGATCAGACAGTTGCAGCCTGCCATTGAACTCAGCACGCCGTTGGAATGAAGGCCGCTGGGCAGATGGAAGCTCCCGTTCTCGTAAAACGCACGCACCAGCCTGCGGCCGCGCACCGGTTTTTCAAAGGTGTCTGCCATTATGCCCTTTACGCGCACCAGCCCCAGGGAATCGTCCTGCATCATCTTTTGCAGCAGCGGGCGGATCAGCAGCTCTGTTGTCACCGCCACCCCGAAGGGATTGCCGGAAAGACTGAGTATGGGCACGCCCTGATAGGTGGAAAACAGCGTCGGCATTCCCGGCTTTACCTGTACGCGCCAGAAAATGCGTTTCGCCCCAATCAGCCGAAGGGATTCATGCATGATGTCCTTTTTCCCAACGGAAACTGCTCCGGTGGTCACAATCAGGTCGGCTTCCCCGGCGGCCCGGCGCAGCGCCCCGGCCATAGCCCGGGCATCGTCCGCAATGGAGGCGGCGCAGACCGGCCGGATACCAAAATCCTGCATCCTCGCCGCCAGCATGGTCAGATTGCTGTTGTAAATCTTGCCGGGAGGCAGCGGATTCCCCGGCTCCACCACCTCGTCGCCGGAGGTCAGAAGCGCAACCCGGGGCCGGCGGTATACCGTTACGCGGTCAATACCCATTCCGGCCAGCACGGCCGCCTCCACATAGCTAAGCCTTGTGCCCTTTTTCAGCAGCACCGTGCCTTTTTTGAAGTCCTCTCCGGCAAAACAGTAATTGCTCCATTTTTTTTCCGGACGATAGATGGCTACCGTCTCTTCGCCGTAATCCGTATCCTCCTGGCGCACGCAGCAGTCGCAGCCCGGCGGAATCGCCGCACCGGTCATGATCCGCACCGCCTGGCCCTGCTTTACTTCCCGGGTGGAATACTGGCCGGCGTCGATCTCTTCCGTGACGGTAAGCGCCGCAGGAGACCCTTTATCCGCCCCTGCGATATCCGCAGAGCGGCAGGCATAGCCGTCCACCGGTGAACGGTCAAAGGGCGGGTTATCAAAACCGGCTGCCATATCCTCTGCCAGGATACGGCCGGGAGCCTGCAAAAGCCCTGTCTCTTCTGTCTCCGTGATTACCGGCGTACATTCCAGGATCAGCTCTGCTGCCTGTTCAACTGTAACTCCTTCCATAGCTCTCCTTTCCGGTCACACCCCTTTGCCGAAGCCGCAGTTCGGATAATGGCATACCTTGCAGCCAAGGCAGAAGCCCCCGTTGCCCATATGAGCCAGATCCTTTTTCGTCACCTCGATCCCTGCGGCAATTCTGGGCAGTACCAGGTCAAATACCGTTGCCCTGGCGTACATCACACAGCCCGGCAGCCCCATAACCGGAGTCCCGTCCGCAAAATAGCTCAGCAGGAACATAGCGCCCGGCAGCACCGGCGCCCCATAGGAAACGATACGCGCACCGGTGTCTTTGATGGCGCCCGGCGTCCGGTCATCCGGATCCACGCTCATGCCTCCGGTGCACAGCACCAGATCCGCGCCCTGGTTTTTCAGCTCCAGGATCGCGTTCGTGATTTTTTCCCGGTTGTCATCGCAGAGAATCTGTCCGCATACCTCTATGCCATAGGCGGCCAGCTTGTCGATGATCACCGGGGTA
>JAHZHG010000076.1 GCA_019420425.1 Clostridiales bacterium | reverse complement strand
CATTTACTGTTATCGTTTTAAGGAGGAAATGACAATGGGATTTTCAACCGTACCTTGTAATGAGTTTGTTGAGGTTCTGGCTTCAAAGGCTCCGGTTCCCGGCGGCGGCGGCGCTTCTGCTTTAGTTGGCGCGATCGGCACTGCGCTGGGCAATATGGTAGGCAGCCTCACCGTAGGCAAGAAAAAATATGCGGATGTAGAAGACGAGATGTACGAGCTGAAAGCAAAATGCGACAAGCTTCAGCAGGAGCTGCTTACCCTGGTGGAGCGGGACGCAGAGGTATTTGAGCCTCTGTCCAAGGCATATGGAATGCCGAGAGCCACCGAAGAGGAAAAGGCAGAGAAGGCGCGTGTGATGGAGATCGTACTGAAGGATGCCTGCGCAGTGCCCATGGAAATCATGGAGAAATGCTGTGAGGCAATTGAGCTGATTAAGGAATTTGCAGCAAAGGGTTCCGCACTGGCCATCAGCGATGCAGGCGTAGGCGCTGCATTCTGCAAGGCTGCATTAGAGGGAGCCAGTCTGAACGTATACATCAATACCAAATCCATGGCAAATAAAGAATATGCGGCTGAGCTGAACGCAAAGGCTGACGCAATGCTGGCCAAATATCCGGCAATGGCAGACGAAATTTTCGCGAGCGTACTGGGAAGACTGAAATAAGGAGAGAGAACAATGGCAAAACAATTACTTGGTAAAGAAGTAACCGCTGCATTAAACGAGCGGATTAAAGCACAGGTTGCCGAGCTGGAAGGCAAGGGAGTAAAGCCGACGCTGGGAATTATCCGTGTAGGTGAGAACGGAAGCGATATTTCCTACGAAAAAGGCGCAACCAAGAGATGCGAAACTCTGGGTGTAAATTGTGTAAAATTCCTGCTTCCGGAGGATGTCAGCCAGGAAGAGCTGCTGGCCACCATCGATAAGGTAAACAAAGACGACAGCATCCACGGCGTTCTGCTGTTCCGTCCGCTGCCGAAGCATCTGAACCAGTCCGTCATCGAAAACGCATTGGATCCGAAGAAGGACGTAGACTGTATGACCGACGGCTCCATGTCCGGCGTATTCACCGGCAAGAAGATCGGCTTCCCGCCCTGCACCCCGCAGGCTTGTATGGAGATTCTGGACTACTACGGAATCGACTGCACCGGTAAGAAGGCCGTTGTTGTCGGCAGAAGCCTGGTTGTAGGAAAGCCGGCTGCCATGATGCTGATCAAGAAAAACGCTACCGTAACCGTATGCCACACCAGAACTGTGGACATGCCCTCCGTAGTAAAAGAAGCGGATATCGTAATCGTAGCCGCCGGCCGCGCAGGCGTAGTAGACGCCTCCTATGTATCCCCGGGACAGACCATTATTGATGTAGGAATCAATGTGAATGCAGAGGGCAAGCTCTGCGGAGACGTACTTTACGCAGATGTAGAGCCGATCGTAGATGCCATCACCCCGGTTCCCGGCGGTGTGGGAAGCGTTACCACCTCCGTACTGGTCGGACATGTGGTAGAGGCTGCTGCCAGAACGCTGGAATAAAGCACAGAACAAACGTGAAGCAGAGCGGGGGAATTGCTGCGTAAGCGGCAGTTCCCCTTTATGCAGAAAAGAGAACAGGGAAAGGAGAAACATGGACAGAAAGACATTTATCCAAAAGACAGAAAAGGGGATTCTTCTATTAGACGGGGCCACCGGTTCCAACCTGATCAAAGCGGGAATGCCCAGGGGAGTGTGCAGCGAGCAGTGGGTATTGGAACATGAATCAGTTCTGATCCATCTGCAGGAAGCGTATGTAGAGAGCGGGTCGGAAGTGGTTTATGCTCCAACCTTTGGCGCCAACCGTCAAAGCCTGAAAAACTATGGCCTGGAAAAAGAAGTACGGGAGATGAATCTGCGCCTGGTGGAGCTGTCCCAGCGGGCGGTAAAGGGGAGGGCGGCGATCGCCGGAGATCTTTCCACCACCGGAAGGGCGCTGGAATCCGGAGGCGGCGATATGTCTGTGGACGAGCTGTTTGATATCTATGGCGAGCAGATCCAGGCGCAGAAAGAGGCAGGAGTGGATCTGCTGATTGCGGAAACCATGCTGAGCGTGGAGGAGACCATGGTCGCACTGGATGCGGCAAATTCGGTCTGCCCGGAACTGCCGGTAATGTGCAGCCTGACCCTGGCGGCAGACGGCTCGGCCATTTACGGAGGCAGTGGAGTGGAGGCGGTGGAAACCCTCCAGGAAATGGGGGCGTCAGCTGTAGGCCTGAACTGCTCCGTAGGGCCGGACCAGCTGGAAAACGTGATCCGCAATATGGCGGCTGTGGCTAAGGTACCTGTTCTGGCAAAACCCAACGCCGGTATGCCGGTGATTAATGAGAAGGGGGAAGCAGAGTATTCCATGGATGCCCGGAGCTTCGCCAGACATACAGTAGCGCTGGCGGATGCCGGAGCCAGGGTATTGGGCGGCTGCTGCGGCACTACTCCGGAATATATCCGGGCAGTCAGAGAGCTCCTGGACCGCAGGGGAATGTTAGGCTAAAAGGAGAAAAGCAGTCATGTTAGTTTCAGTAGTAATACCCTGCTACAATTCCCAGGATATGATTGGCAAGGTAGTCGAGCTGGTTATGGAAGAATTTGATAAACGGCCAGATTATACCTGTGAGTTTGTCCTGGTGAATGATCACTCAAAGGATGATACCTTTGGCTCCATCCGGCGGCTGGCGGAAAAGTATCCGAACGTAAAAGGGGTGGATCTGTTCCGTAATTTTGGCCAGCACAATGCGCTGATGGCCGCTTTGGCCTATACGTCCGGCGAGCTGGTGCTGGGGATGGATGATGATATGCAGACCCACCCGTCCCAGCTGTTCCGCCTGGTGGACAAGATGAACGAAGGCTATGACCTGGTCTACGGCGTATACCGTAAGCGCAAAAATTCAGCGGCCAAAAACCTGACCAGCTGGCTGAATAAAGTGACCTCCCGGATACTTCTGGGCCGTCCGAAGGAAATTGTATCCAGTAACTTCTGGATCATTACCCGTGCGGTGAGAAACGAGGTAATCAAATATACCAGCTACAATCCGTACATTGACGGCATTTTTTACCGGGTAACCCATAACATCGGGAATGTGGAGATCGAGCATTTCCGGAGGGCGTCCGGCACCTCCAATTATACCTTCGCCAAGCTGGTGAAGCTATGGCTGGCTTATTGGAATTTTTCGGTGATTCCTCTGCGGATTTCCGCACTCCTGGGCGTGATTTCTGCGGCGGGCGGTTTTATTGCGGCAATTATCGTCATTATCCGCAAGCTGTTTATCACGCCGGATATGACGGTGGGGTGGGCATCCACCATATGCTTTATGGCAATCTTTTTCGGCATGGTGCTGCTGGTACTTGGCATCATTGGAGAATATTTGGGGAAAATTATTCTGACACTGAACAATACGCCGCAGTATATTGTACGTGAGACACTGAATATGGAAAAAGCTACGGAGGAGTCCAATGATTCACAGAGAGTTTAGTATAGAAGCAAACGGCCAGACCGGAACGCTGACTACATTTATACCGGAAAACTATCCGGAAATTGAAGAAAACCGGGTACGTCCCCTGGTGATTATCTGTCCCGGCGGAGGCTACCATATGGTTTCCGAGCGGGAGGCCGATCCGGTGGCCTATCAGTTCCTGGCAAAGGGAGTTGCGGCCTGTGTCCTGCGGTATACCGTAGCGCCGGCAAGATTCCCCACTGCGCTGATGCAGCTGGCAGAGGCAGTGGCTCTGGTACGGGGGAATGCCGCAAGCTGGCACGTGGATCCGGACAGGATTGTTGTTGCGGGCTTTTCCGCAGGCGGTCACCTGGCATGCAGCCTGGGGATGTTCTGGAATCAGCGCTTCTTGGCAGAACGGATGGACCGGGAAGCCGGGGCGTACAGGCCGAATGCCATGCTTTTGGCCTATCCGGTGATTACCTCGGGAATCCATGCCCACAAAGGCTCCTTTGAACAGTTGCTGGGCGGCCGGGATGACAGCCTGCTGGAGCTGCTTTCCCTGGAAAAGCAGGTCACCGCGGACACGCCGCCTGCATTTATCTGGCACACCTATACGGACGATACAGTCCCCGTAGAGAATTCCCTTTTGCTGGCAGCAGCGCTTCGGGAAAAGCAGATTCCGCTGGAACTACATATTTATCCCACCGGCGGCCATGGCCTGAGCCTTGCCAATGAGGAGACAGCCAGCGTGCCCAATCAATACGGAATATGGCCATCCTGCCAAAACTGGATCGATATGGCAATACGCTGGATAAAAGAAGGATAAACAGAGAACTTCCTGTTGAATTTTTAACGAAAGTGTGTTATGATAATTCATGTGTAAAACATATGCCGTACTAAGTGCAGACGGATTTTATCCGGCTGAAGAGGGAATCAGGTGAGAATCCTGAGCGATCCGGTCACTGTATTCAGGGAGCGAGGCTTTATTATCCCATTGCATACCCTACTTGTGAGAAGGGAAAGCCAAGCGATGATCTGTAAGTCAGGAAACCTGCTTAGTATTAAGAGATGCAGCTTCCGTGAAAAGCTGGTACATCCCGCCGACCTGGTCGGTATGTGACTGCTTAGGGTGCGCGGTCATTGTTTATTTTCCTGGGAAACCAGGGAGCTTGAGGAATGTATACTCGAGGCTGATGTTGCACAACATACCTCTTAATTCTCCAGATGTCCATACCTCCGCAAATGTGGGCATGGGGAAAACAGTAAATGGCGCATCTGTCTTTCTCCCGCAAGGAAAGGCAGAAAGGAAACAGGGTACAGTACCACCGCAAGTATTGTACCCTGTTTTTTTGTTTGTTCAGAAAACCGGCAGCCCCGCCACGGGATAAGAATCCCGCGCAGCAGAGTTCTAAAAAGATACTGTCGGGCATATCCTGTACCAAGGTCTGTATTACAGGTACAGGAGGTCAGTATGCAGGAATATGAATTATACAAAGATATACAAGCCCGCACCGGCGGAGAAATTTATCTGGGGGTAGTCGGGCCTGTACGGACAGGAAAATCCACGTTTATCCGGAAATTTATGGAACTGATGGTTCTGCCGGATATGGAAGAGCCCGCAAGGTCCATTGCCAGAGATGAGCTGCCCGCCAGCGGAAACGGAAAAACCATCACTACGGTAGAACCCAAATTTATTCCTAAGGAAGCGGCGCAGATCACGTTCGGGGACGGCGTGGAAATGAAGGTAAGGCTGGCGGACTGCATCGGCTACATCGTGCCCGGCGCGTCAGGCTTTCAGGATGAGGACGGAAGGGAGCGGATGGTCAAAACCCCATGGGATGAGCAGGAGCTGCCCTTTTCCCGGGCGGCATCCATCGGGACGAATAAGGTGATTCGAGAGCATGCAACCGTGGGCCTGGTGGTCACCACCGACGGCACCTTTGGGGATATTCCACGGACAGATTTCCTGGAGGGAGAGAAGCAGGCCGTTCAGGAACTGAAAAAAGCCGGAAAACCGTATCTGATCCTGCTGAATTCCGCAAAGCCCTTTTCCGCTGAGGCAAAGCAGGCCAGGGATTATCTGGAGAAAACGTATCAGAGCAGATGTGTTGTGCTGAACGCAGAACAAATGCAAAAGGAAGATGCGCTGAAGCTTCTGGAGGCGCTGCTCTACGAGTTTCCCTTAAGACGGCTGGAGTTTTACATACCGCAGTGGGTGGAAACCCTGCCGGAAGGCCACTGGATACGCGAAGGCCTCCTGGAGGAGGTAAAGGAGCAGATGAAGGGCCTGCGCAGTATGCGCGACCTGGAGGGGAAAACCATAAAAATCAGCCGCGAATTTGTCAAAAAAGCCAAGCTGGATAAGGTCTGCCTGGATCAGGGCAAAGGAGAGGTGACCATTGATGTCGATAACGGCTATTACTATCAGATTTTGAGCGAGCTGACCGGAATTCCCATGGAAAGTGAGTATCAGCTGATCGGGGCGCTTAAGGAACTGGCCGGAAAAAAAGCGGAATTTGAAAAGGTAGAGGATGCCATAGCCTCCGTGCGGATGAACGGCTATGGAGTGATCACCCCGGAGAAGCGGGAGATTACGCTGGAGGAGCCGTCGGTTATCCGCCAGGGAAGCAAATACGGGGTAAAAATCCGCGCCACCTCCCCATCCATTCATTTAATCCGTGCGGAAATTGAGACGGAGATCGCACCGATCGTGGGCAGTGAGCAGCAGGCGGAGGATTTGCTGGCCTTTTTAAAGGAAGCCCGCGGCAGCGAAGAGGGAATCTGGGACACCAACATATTCGGCAAATCTGTGGAGCGCCTTGTCGCCGACGGAATCGGAAGCAGGCTGGCCGTGATCGGCGAGGAGAGCCAGAAAAAGCTCCAGGATACCATGCGGCGGATTGTCAATGAATCTAAGGGAAATCTGATCTGTATTATTATTTGACAAATATTACGGACTATTATATAATATTAAGAAACTATTAAAAAATGTTGAAAAAGTAAATGGGGATAAGCAATGAAAAAGAAACAATGGATTACGGCAGTGCTGTTTTTGCTTTTGGCAGTATTTTTCGTACCGTCAAAGGCAGAAGCAGCATGGTCAAAAGAAAAGATGGGGACAAAAAGCTACTGGTTTTACTATACTTCCACAGGAAAAAAGCAGACCGGATGGCTTTTGGATAACGGGAAATGGTACTATCTGGACTCCGCAGGGAGAATGCGGACAGGCTGGATTACCGTAAATAAAAAGCGCTATTACCTGGACGATTCCGGGGCCATGGCCAGCGGCGGATGGAAGCTCATTAATAAAAAATGGTACTATTTTGCCGCTTCCGGGGAGACACTGACCGGCTGGCTGAACTCCGGAGGCAAATACTACTATCTGGCCCCGGCTACCGGTGAGATGTATGTCGGGCTGAAGAGAATCGGGAATTATTATTACTATTTTAACCAGAACGGAGACAGGGCCACCGGCTGGATAAAGCTGAAGGGCGGCTGGCTGTACGCAAACGGAAACGGCGTGATTTACCGGAACTGCTGGATTAACGTGAACAATAAGCTGTACTACACCACATCCAACGGTCTGATTCACCAGAACGGAGTAAAGAAAATCGGCAGCTATTATTACGGGTTTAATGCCGACGGCGCACTGGTAAAGGGCTGGTATAAGTTTAACGGCAAATATTACTATTTCCATCCGACGAACGGCGTAATGTTCAGAAACCGCGCGGTAAAATCCAACGGGAAGACATACTGGCTCGGCAGCGACGGAGTAATGGTTACCAGCAAATGGGTAAACAACTATTACCTGAATGCTTCCGGAGCGATCGTCTACAACACATGGGTGGGCAGCAAATATGTGGGCAGCGACGGACACCCGCTGAAGGGCTTTCAGAAGGTGGGCAGCGCCTATTACTACTTTAACGATTCCACCGGAAACAAGCTGACTAACACCACAAAGACGATCAACGGAGTTGAGTACTATTTTAATGCGGCCGGTGTGGGTACAGCCGTGCAGACCGGAAATATTCCCGCGCCCACGGTAGATGTGGAGACTACATATTACACCGATCCCAATGTAAGCGGGACAGTCCTTCTCGCAGCGATTATCTACAGCGAGGCAGGAAATCAGCCGTATTACGGACAGGTAGCGGTAGGAATGGTCATCACCAACCGGATGCGAAGCTCCTCCTTCCCGAGGACGCTGAGAGAGGTCATCTACCAGAAGCAGCAGTTTGAACCGGCCCGGAACGGTGCGCTGACCAAGTATCTGACCAATCCCAAGCTGATCAGCGCAAATTCCCTGAAGGCGGCACAGGAGGTTGTACAGAAATATAAGACGAATGTACGTACTCTGCAGCTTTCCGCGACAGAGACGATCAGCTTCCCCTACCTGTTTTTCATGACGTCCGCCGCATATCAGCGTCTTGGACTTTCTTCTCCCTATCGGGCAATCGGCGATCACGTGTTCTTTACCACATGGCAGTATTGAGTAAGAGCGAAAAGGATGATGAACCATCATCTTTTTCGCTTTTTCTTCGACTCCGGTTGACAGAGGCTTTCCGTGCGAAGTATAATCTCAGAAGAAAGATGAGGGTTCAATTATGTTTATCTTGGTTACCGGAGGAAGCGGGAGCGGAAAATCCATGTATGCCGAGCAGCGTGTGCTGGAGTGCTCCCGGGACAGGCGAATTTATCTGGCGACAATGCGCTGCTTTGACCAGGAGAGTGTAAAGCGGATCGAGCGTCATCGCAGGCTGCGGGCGGATAAGGGATTTACCACGGTGGAGCGCTACACGAATCTGAGCGGTTTGACCGTGCCCGCCGGCAGTACGGTGCTTCTGGAGTGCATGTCGAACCTTGTGGCAAATGAACTGTATGAGCCGGAGGGAGCAAAGGAGAATACGGCAGATGCCGTGATTGCCGGTATCCGCCGTCTGCTGGACATGACAGAGCAGCTGGTGGTGGTGACAAACGAGATTTTTTCAGACGGAGTGATCTACGATCCGGAGACGAGACGCTACCAGCAGATCCTGGGGGAGATCAACTGCAGGATGGCAGAGCTGGCCGACGAGGTGGTTGAGGTGGTATATGGCTGTCCGGTGGTATTCAAGGCGCCGGCAGGGCTGCGGAGAAAGGAAGAAGCAGAGTGATGAAACGGATAGTTAACGGCTTCAGTGCCGCTTTTTCTATGTATTCCAAAATTCCCATGCCCCACACGGAATGGGATAAGGAGACAATGAAATATTTTTTGTGCTATTTCCCGTTGATCGGCGTGGTGATTGGCGCTCTTATGCTGGGGTGGGATTATCTGCACGGTTTGGCGTTTGACAGCGATATCCTGCGTGCCTCCATCCTTGTACTGATCCCTGTAGCGGTGACGGGCGGCATCCATGTGGACGGGTATCTGGACACCTCCGATGCCCTCAGCTCCTACAAATCCATGGAAGAAAAGCTGGAAATCCTGAAGGACAGCCATACGGGTGCGTTTGCCATTATTTCCGGAATCCTGTATTTTCTGGTACTGTTTGGACTGTATGCCGAGACCGGGACAGAGGAGCTGCGGGTTCTTGCCATCGGGTTTGTGCTTTCCCGGGCAATGAGCGGCCTGGCGGTGGTCACTTTCCGGATGGCCAAGAATACCGGGCTGGCTGCTTCGTTTTCAGAGATGGCAGTGAAAAAGCGGGTAGCCGTTGAGATGGTTTTGTATATTGCGGTGTGCTGTATCGCCATGGCGGTGATCGATCCGCTGACCGGGTGCATGTGTATTCTCGGTGCATTTGTGGCTTTTTTTTGGTACCATTCCATGGCATACCGGAAATTTGGCGGGATCACCGGCGATTTGGCCGGATTTTTCGTGCAGGTATGCGAGCTGCTGATGGCGCTGGCGGCAGTGATTGCCGGAGCCATTGGCTAAAGGGAGGACGAACATGGTTTTGATTGTGGGGGGTATGGCCCAGGGAAAGCAAAAATTTGCCGGCCGTCTGACCGGCTTGCCGGACGGCGCATTTCTGGAGGGCGCGTCCTGTATGACAGCAGAGCTGGAGCAGGCATAGGCAGTACGGGATTTTCAGCTGTTTATCCGCAGGCTGGTGGCAGAGGGAGAGGAGCCGCAGGGCAGAGTGCGGCTCCTGATAGAGAAAAATCCCGATCTGGTGATTGTCAGCGACGAGGTGGGCTATGGCGTTGTTCCCATCGACAGGCTTGAACGGGAGTACCGGGAGCAGGCAGGCCGGTGCATGGAGCTCTTGGCCGCCTCCGCCGGCCAGGTTTACCGCGTGGTCTGCGGTATCGGCATGAAATTGAAGGGGTAAGCACAATGAATCGAATTTATCTGATCCGCCACGGAAAGACAA
>JAHZHG010000075.1 GCA_019420425.1 Clostridiales bacterium | reverse complement strand
AAGGGGCAAAATTTGCCGTGTCTGAGGGGGATAGTGGGTCTGCCGGGGCGTCCGGAAATCCACTGTGTAAAAATGTATAATTATTTATTTCTCTTCTTTTGAACCGAATACCCAAATTTCCCCAGCACCTTTCCCAATGCCGCATACTCCCCATGAGAATACGCCACCAATCCGGCCTTGTTCAGTTCAAATTTCCCGTTTTTGCCCATATATGCCTCATCCACTGACACGCCCACAACCTCTGCCAGAAACATATCGTGGCTCCCCAGCGGGATAATCTGTTTTACCCTGCAGGCAATATTCACCGGACTTTCCGCAATTCCCGGCGCCGCTGCTCCTGCTGCTTCACACGGTGTGAGCTTCATCGCCGCAAATTTATCCGTATCCCTTCCGGATTTTACCCCGCAGTAATCCGCCGCATAGACCAGCTCCTTTGTCACCAGATTGATCACAAATTCCCCTGTCTCCGCGATAATCCCATGGGAATACCGCTGGGGACGCACGGAAATCGAAACCATGGGCGGCGCCGTATTTACGGTGCCTGCCCATGCAATCGTAATAATATTCGGTTTTTCGCCTGCCCGCCCGCAGCTTACCATCACCGCCGGAACGGGATAAAGCATATTTCCGGGCTTCCACTGTTGTTTTGCCATAATCCTTTTCCTTATACAATCGAACTTTTGCTGAACGCATTGATAAATGACGGAATCAGCTGCTTTTTCCGGGACACCACGCCCTCAAGCACTACGCAGCCGTCTACCGGCCGTTTTCCAAACGCATCCTCGACAATATCTTCCATGCCTTCCCCGTAGCACAAAAGCTCCGTGGATTCCCCGATAATATTCGTCAGCATGAAAAATACCATGTCCATCCGGTGATCCTTGCACGCCTTTTCCATGTAGGGAATCAGCCTTCCTTTAATCTCTGTCAGTTCATTTGCGCTCAAGGAAGTGATCTGCCCAACGGCAAACTCTACCTCGCCCACTTCAAATTTCTTGAAATCCTGATAGAAAATCTCCTCCGGTGTCTTATTTTTCAGATCGCTGCCTGCCCGGAACATATCCATCGCATATTCTTCACAGTTAATCCCGGCAATTTTTGCCAGAGCCTCTGCCGCCTCCCGATCCATCCAGGTACAGGTAGGCGAACGGAACATCAAAGTATCCGAAATGATCGCACTGCACATCAACCCCGCAATGTTCGGCGGAATCTCTATATTTTTTTCCCGGTAAAGCTGATAAATAATCGTACAGGTACAGCCCACGGGCTGGTTGCGGAAATACACCGGCCCCATTGTCTCCAGTGAGCCAAGACGGTGATGATCGATAATCTCCAGAATCTCCGCATCCTCAATGTTATCCACCGCCTGGGAAACCTCGTTGTGATCCACCATGATAATGGCCCGCTTGCGCACGCCCAGCAGGTTCCGTCTGGAAATCATCCCGTAATATTTCCCCTTCTGATCCAGAATCGGGAAATCGCGGTACCGCTTGCTGGACATAATCTCCTTAATCGCATCCGTATAATCGTCGATTTCAAAGGTAATCAGATTCTCTTTCTTCATAAAGAAATCCACGGGCATGCTCTGGTTAATCAGCCTGGCCACTGCGTATGTATCCAGCGGCGTAACAATAATCGTACAGTTTCTGTCCCGGGCCAGGCGCTGGATCGTCCGTGAAACAGGCGCGCCCAGGCAGACCACAATACAGCCTGCCTGCATCTCAATCGCGCACAGCTGTCCCTCATACCGGTTTCCCAGAATAACCATATCGTTCTCGTCAATGTAATTTTCCATCACATCCGGGTTTGCCGCCGCAATGACCACCTTGCCCTTATCGAAATACCCGTTCTCATCGCCTACAACCATGGTCGCATCCAGCGTCTCCAGCACGTTTTTGTATGGTGTCTTTGCCACCGAAAGCACGGCGCTGTCAAACTCCTCCATGTAGGATTTGGCGATATCATTAATCGTAATCAGGCCCTTCAGCTCGTTTTCTTCATTGGTAATCGGAAGGGTAAATACATTCTGGGAACGCATCAGATGCCAAGCATCCTTCAGTGAAATATTGCTGGTAACTCCCGGTACCTTGCGGATCTCCATATCCTTTACCCGGGTACCGATATTATCCAGGAACATGGGCGGCTCAATTCCAAATCTCTCCAGCACATACTGTGTCTCCGCGCTGATCTGGCCTGCCCTCACCGGCACATAATGATAGTTCTGTCCATTATCTTCCTTATTTTTCAGTGCCGCATAGGAAACGGCGGAACAAATCGAGTCCGTATCCGGATTCTTATGTCCCACAACACAAACTGTTCGCATTTAATGCCCTCTCTTTATCTTTCTCTTCTTGCATACCCCGCCGGGCAGTTATCTTTTCTTTAATACCGTCCGGTAGATCAGCGGCTGCGCCTCCGGCTTTTCCTCCGAAATCAAAATCGCCTGATGATACCGTTTCTCCGCCTTTTCCATCCGTTCCTCCTCAGAGGTATAAAATACCGCCAGCTCATCCCCTTCATGGACAAAATCGCCGGTTTTGGCCTTCAGAACAATCCCCGCGGAATAATCAATGCTGCTCTCCTTCGTCTCGCGCCCGGCGCCAAGCATGGCAGCCGCTATGCCGCAGCTCTCGGTGTCCATATGGGCAATGTAGCCCGTGCGCTCTGCCAGGACGGCCTTCCGGTACGGCGCCTCCGGAAACAGGCCCGGATCACGGATTACTGAAGTATCTCCGCCCTGAGCCTCAACCATAGCCGCCAGCCGTTCCAGCGCATCCCCGCTGTCAATGGCCTTCCTGGCCATTTCCCGGCAATCCTCTACGCTGCCCTTTCCGGCCAGATGCAGCATCGTCGCCGCCAGCTCCAGGCATACCAGGGTCAAATCCTGCGGCCCCTGGCCATTCAGCGTTGCAACCGCCTCTTTTAGCTCCAGCGCGTTTCCAATATAATTTCCCAGCGGCAGATCCATATTGGTAATCAGCGCAGCCGTCCGGCGGCCCGCATGTTCGCCAATGGCCACCATCTTCTCCGCCAGATTCACTGCCTCATCCACGGTTTTCATAAACGCGCCGCTGCCCGTCTTTACATCCAGAAGAATACAGTCATTTCCTGCTGCCAGCTTTTTGCTCATAATGGACGCGGCAATCAGCGGCACGCTCTCCACCGTCGCTGTCACGTCTCTCAGCGCATACAGCAGCTTATCCGCCGGGGCCAGGTTTCCGGACTGTCCGATCACACACAGCCCGGTGCGGTTCACCACATCCGTAAACTCCCTAACGGAAAGCGTAGTCCGAAATCCCGGAATAGACTCCAGCTTATCCACCGTTCCGCCCGTGTGGCCCAGTCCCCTTCCGGACATCTTCGCTACCTTGCAGCCACAGGCCGCCACAATGGGGGCCACGATGACCGTCGTCTTATCGCCCACTCCGCCTGTGGAGTGCTTATCTACCTTAACCCCGTCAATGCCGGACAAATCCACCATATTCCCGGAATGCGCCATGGCATCCGTCAGCACTGCCGTCTCTTCATCCGTCATCCCCTGGAAATAAATCGCCATCAATAATGCGGACATCTGATAATCCGGAATTTTCCCATCCGTATATTCCCGGATCATTTCCCGGATTTCCTCCTCGGAGAGTACTCCGCCGTTGCGCTTTTTGAGAATCACATCATACATTCTCATCTCAGATCCCCCTGATCCTTATTTCTTAACCTTCTGCCAGAAGCTGGTGCCGTCCAGCTCGTTCTCCACGCCCAGAATCTCCAGAACCGTAGAACCAATATCCGCAAAGGTTGGCCTGGTCTTTAAATCCACGCCCGCCTTCACGCCGTCGCCGTAAATCAGCAGGGGAACGTATTCCCTCGTATGATCTGTGCCCGGAAAACCCGGATCGCAGCCGTGATCTGCGGTAATCATCACCACGTCCTCCGGCCTCATTTTCTCCATCAGCTGCCCCAGCTGTACGTCAAAATCTGTGGCCGCCTGGGCATAGCCGTCTATATCATTGCGGTGCCCATAAACCATATCAAAGTCCACCAGGTTCACAAAGCACAGCCCGTGGAAATCCTCATCCATCCATTTCAGTGTTTTTTCCATACCGTCTGTATTAGAAGTCATGGAAACTGTGTGCGCCACGCCCTGCCCGGCAAAAATATCATAAATCTTTCCCACGCCGTACGTATCCAGCCCATGCTCCTGCAGACTGACCAGAACGGTCTTTCTCGGCGGGATCAGCGAAAAATCGTGGCGGTTTCTCGTACGGGTAAATCCCTCCTCTGCGTTCCCTACAAACGGCCGGGCAATCACTCTGCCCACGCCATGCTTTCCCTGCAGGATCGCCCTGGCCTTGCGGCACGCATCGTACAGCTCCTCCAGCGGAACCACATCCTCATGGGCCGCAATCTGGAATACGCTGTCCGCCGAGGTGTACACAATAAAATCGCCCGTCTTTACCTGCTCTTCCCCGTAGTCCCGGATAACGTCTGTGCCGGAATACGGCTTGTTGCACAGCACACCCCGTCCGGTCTGCTCCCGAAACGGGGCCAGCACCTCCTCCGGAAATCCATCCGGATACACCGGCATGGGACTGGGAGAGATCATTCCCGCAATCTCCCAGTGGCCAATCGTCGTATCCTTACCCATAGATTTTTCCGCCATCCGTCCAAAGGACGCAATCGGGTGTTCCACACCCTCTCTGCAGCTCACGCCCTCAATATTGAACAGGCCCATCCGCTCCATATTCGGCGTATTATATCTTGCAGAACCGGTAATCGAAGCGAGGGTATTGGCGCCCTCGTCATGAAACAGCGCCGCATCCGGCAGGTACCCGATGCCAAAGCTGTCCAGAACAATCAAAAATACTCGTCTTTTATTCATTCGCTAAATCTCCTCGGCCTTTATTGCCGTCTCCAGGGCAATTTTTACCATGTCATTAAAGCTGGACTGCCGCTCCTCGGAAGAAGTGGCCTCTCCTGTTACTATACTGTCTGAAATCGTGCAGATCGCCAGTGCACGTTTGCCGGTACGCGCCGCATTCATGTACAGGGCTGCGGCTTCCATTTCCACGGCCATGACGCCCATCTTTCTCCAGTTTATATCCAGCTCACAGTCGCTGTAAAACGTATCAGAGGACAGCAGGTTGCCCACCGCATAATGTACATTGCCCATCTCCCTGGCTGCCTCAACTGCCTTTGAAAGCAGGTCAAAGGACGCAATCGGCGCAAAAGCTCCCGGCAGCTGGTACTGATGGCCATAGTTAGAGTTTGTACACGCACCCATGCCGAATACGACGTCCCGGATATTTAACTCCTTCTGCAATGCGCCTGCCGTGCCGATACGGATAATGTTTTCCACATTATACGCGGTAAACAGCTCATAAGAATAAATACCAATGGAGGGCATGCCCATCCCGCTGGCCATAACAGAAACCGGCGTTCCCTTATACCGCCCGGTAAATCCATTTACTCCGCGGACAGGATTCACCAGCTTCGGGCTTTCCAGAAAGGTTTCCGCTACGTATTTTGCACGCAGGGGATCCCCCGGCATCAGTACGGTTTTGGCAAAGTCTCCAGGTGCTGCAGCGATATGTGGGGTAGGTGTATTCATATTCATTCTCTCCTTTTTCTTTATATTCTAACACTGAACCCACAGTATATACAAATAAATTTTCCGCTTTTACCCAATTTTTACTCTATTTTTCCCTGCTCCTTTCCTTCTCTGCGCTACTGTGCAAAATGCATAAATATTTCTTCGGATTATTCGTTTCCATTTGCATTTTTATTAATAATTTTACGTTTTGTTCATAGTTTATTCATATTTATCTTGTATATTATAGATACCTTTTAAGGAAGCTATTTCGATATTATGCGTAATGATGTCATTACACATATAGATAAATTTTTTCATAATAGCCCAGGGTGTACCAGACGCCCTGGGCACTCCTCATTTATGGCGGATCTTTCCTTTCCCATCAGGAGTAAATTTTCTTATCCGAATTGACAAACCCCCGCAAAACTTCTATACTACCATAGTAACCGTTTTTGACCTCCCTTTTCACTGAGAGGACTGATTGAAAAAGTGATCAAAACTCACATAAACCGGCTGGTTCCGTTTTCTCTGCTTGCCATTTTTCTGGCCTCCGGATCTGTTTCCTCCCAGGTAGATGCCGAATCTGTCGTCATCAAAAGCTGGAACGGCCCGGATGAGGAGACAGAGCAGGCATCCGACGGAACAGGCATTGAAACGCCTTACATACTGATTTATCAGGCGGATCAGGAGGCTGCAGAGGCTCCTGAAACAGAAGAAGAACTTCTGGTGGAATACAGTCTGGCTGCGGACCTGACTCCTTCCATCACCCCTTCTACCCTATACTATGCGCCTGTGGTCATTCCCATGGCAGACTATTATTCCTACGCTGTAGACCTGCATACGGCGCCCTACGGCCTTACCTACAACGGGCTTCAGGCGAATACGCCCTATACCATAACGTACACTGAGGACGGCGATTACCGCTTCTCTGTCTGGGACGAGTCCTCCGGCACAGGCTATACCGCCTACCGGAACGCCATGTATCCCACCTCCCCCGGTACGCTGATGATGACCGGAGGACGGATTGATGCGATTTATCTGTCCGACCTTGAAGAAATTGTCTCCGGCCTGATTTCCGGCTATCCGGGCATCTGGTCCGTTTACGTCAAAAACCTGGACAACAATACCTACATGTCCATTAATGACCGGCCCATGAAATCCGCCAGTGTAATGAAGCTGTTTATTGCCGGGGCTCTCTGCGAGGCTGTCGCAGCTGAAGAGCTTTCCGGTTCAGATTCCCTCTACGACCAGATATCCCGTATGCTGGTATACAGCGACAACACTGCCTCCAACGACCTGCTTGCCCAGCTGGGTGGCGGCAGCTGTGAGGATGGTATAGCCCGGGTCAACGCCTACATCAGCCGGACAGGCTTTAGCATCATGACCCGCGAATTTAACGGGTTTGAGGATGAGTCCACCTTTTTCGGCGGAACCAACCGGGTATCCGCAAAGGACTGCGCCGCTATCCTGGAAATGATTTACCGCGGCGACCTCGTTTCCCGGTACCGCTCCAACTACCTGGAAAACCTTCTGTTAAACCAGGACACCACCTACAAAATCCCCGCCGGCCTGCCCGAGGGGACGGAGGCAGCCAACAAGACCGGCGAGATGAGCGACACAGAAAACGACGTAGCCATCGTATACAGCGAGAACTGCGACTACATTATCTGTGTGCTCTCCAACGGCTGGGAAAACACAAACGAGGCGATCGACAATATCCGCGAGATATCCGCTGCCGTTTACCAATATTTCAACAAGTAAAAGGAGATTAGACCGATGAGAATTTGGGGAAAGCTGATCAAAGACAACCGGCTTCTTCGGGACACCGTAATCACCGATGACAGAAACGACACCAGAACCCACAAGGTATTCAACTGCCTGGAACAGATCTGCTACGAATTCGACTTAAGCAAGCCCATCTGGCTGGACAGCTCGATTGCCGAGTTCCAGAAGCACAGCAAAACCCGTTTTAACCGGGACAGCTTTATAGAAGAGATCAATTTCGACTACCTGGAATTTCAGGTCATCGAAGAATAAACACAGACAAAAGGGAGTGCCGCAAAATAACTGATTCGCCAGTTATTGAGCGGGACTCCCTCACTTTTGGGCCAGGAACAGGACGGCGTCTCCTTTTTATCCGTCAGCAGCGACCGGAAAACCGCCCCGGGCGCTGCCGCCCTTACCTCAGGAAAAGCTGCCGCCGCCCGCCATTCAGGCGATAACGCTACTTCTCCTGGATTTCCAGAATGCCCATCGGACATGCCTTTGCACAGATACCGCAGGCAATACACTTCGTTGCCGTGGGATTGCTCTCCGCCTTCACCATAACGCCCATGGGACAGACTTCCACGCACTTGCCGCATCCGGTACAAAGCTTCTTATCCACCACATAAACGCCCTTGGCATTCTGCTTAATCGCGCCGGCTTCACAGTTTCTCGCGCATTTTCCGCACTGAATACAGGTGTTCGTCTTAATAGAACCCTTCGTCTTGCCCTCTACGATACGAATGCAGGATTTCTCCGGATCAAAGGTCTTGTAGAATGCTTCTGAACATGCCTGTTCACAGGCCAGACAGGCCATGCAGGCCGTTTTATCCGTCACTACCAGTTTCTTCATTTGTTTACCTCCATGTGTATGTAATTCGATAACATTATAACGAATAAGCTCCTCTTTCTCAAGTGATAATTCACCCCAAAAGGACTTTTCCCCCGCTTTTCATAAATTCTTCAGATTCTCGTCACCGTTCTTTCACAAACTGCCTGTATGATCATTTTCATACAAAGCGATACGCTTTTTCATATAGACTTCTTCATAAGTTCTGCCGGGTACCATACCGTATCCGGCTCTCCTTCTGTCCGCCGGTACTTCTTATCTTCTCCGCAATCACTTTTTCTCCCCTTCTGCATCTTCGTCATACCGCTTCCGCCCGGTCCCCCCATTCTCCTCCCTGCCATTCTTCTGGGAATCCAGCAAATAGAATTTCCGTACTTCTGGATGAGCCGGATGATTCCGTCCCATTTGCTTTTATCAGATATAGTCAAGATGGACAATTCTATATATTCGTAAATTTTCTCGGCAACTTCCCGGCCTATGTCTGTCAGGCGCAGGCAATAATCCTTATCCGTTATGAGAAATCCGCCCTCACGCAAAGTTTTAACCGCATGGCTAACGCTGGGTTTGGAAACCTCCATGTGTCGGGCAAGATCAATCGAGCGCACCGCACCATTTTTCTTTTGCAGCATCAGTATAGCTTCCAAATAATCTTCGCCCAACGCATGAATTATCATCTGTTCCTCCTTTACGCAAGGCTCCAGCCAGAGGTTTTCTTGCGGATATTTACAAAATCCTGATAAATTCCGGCCTTTGCCATCAGTTCGTCATGTGTTCCCTGTTCACTGATTTGTCCATCAGCAATTACCAAAATCTGATCTGCCTGCTGGATTGTATTCAAACGATGTGCAATTACAAGTAATGTCTTTCCTTTTACCAACTCATTGATAGCCTCTTGAATGTAGCTTTCGTTATCGGTGTCAACACTTGCTGTTGCCTCGTCAAGAATAACGATAGGAGCATCTTTCAGGATACAGCGTGCAATAGAAATACGCTGCTTCTCACCACCGGACAGGGTAGCGCCGCCCTCACCAATGACAGTCTGAAATCCATTCGGCAGCGCCATGATAAAGTCGTAGCAGCGGGCTTTCTTTGCAGCCTCATATACTTCTTCCTCGGTGGCATCCGGCTTGCCCATACTGATATTGTTGTAGATTGTGTCCTGAAATAAGTACACGCGCTGGAAAACCATGCTGATTTGTTCCATCAGTTCAGAAAGCGGCACATCCCGAATATCTGTACCCCGAATGGTCACTTTGCCGGACTTGACATCCCACAGACGCGCCAGGAGGTTTGCAATCGTAGATTTGCCGCCGCCAGACGGCCCCACGAGTGCAGTCATGGTATGTTTCTTCATAGAGAAACTAATGTTGTGCAATACTTCCTTATCTTGATATGCAAAGGTCACATTGTCAAAACAAATTTCCGGCAAATTGGAATCCGCTTGTGAAATATGCTGCGTTCCTTTATCCGGCAATTCTTTTTCATTCAGAACCGCTTCTATGCGGTCTAAAGCGGCGTTCATCACAGTAAGACGGGAGGCCTCCCCGTACAATGCTTTCAACGGGCTGAACAAATCAAAGACAAAGAGGAGAACGCCAAGCAAATAAGGCAACGAAAGGGAGCCGCTTTGTTGAAGCCATACGGAAAGCGCAAAAATAGCAGCGATTCCGACAGCGTACACAATATTCAGTC
>JAHZHG010000074.1:7511-9929 GCA_019420425.1 Clostridiales bacterium | reverse complement strand
GCGTCACATTCAGGACGACCAGCTTATGGCTCCAGAAGTAGGCGGAGGCGTCCTTATACTTGTCCATGGCGTAAAACAGCTTTGCCCAGCGCGCCTCCTTATGCTTCATCAGATGCAAACGCTCAAGGAAGGTCATCCCCCTTTCCAGAATCCACCGGGTCAGCCCCGGCCAGAATACCAGAAAAGACATCAGGGTCACACAGCCCACATTCAGGGCCACGCCAAGGTACAGCCAGAATTTTGTATCTGCCATATACTGGTCAATCATCGGCCGGCAGAACAGAATCACACCCAGCCCGACAAAAACCAGCACTGCCTTATAGCAGATCGTTACAATCATCAGTACCAGCGTGGATACGGAAATGTCCAGTTTTTCCTTGCTCATATAGTAAATCTGCATCGGCTGCCCGCCGCTGGCCGACGGAGTGATACAGCTGAAAAAGAATCCCACAAAGCTATATCGTATACAATGGCCCAGAGGGGCTTCCTTTCCCAGTGAGCGCATCATATAATGGATAATTACGGATTCGCTGCATACAAAAATAATGACAAAAAAGATTCCCAGTATCAGCCAGCCCGGGCGCGAATTGCTGACGGACGCCCAGATCTCATCCAGCTCCTGATCCTTCAGCAGGGTATAAAACGTAAGGGAAAGGAGCACCAGCAAAAAAACGATCTGAAAAATCTCATGCTTATGCTTGTTTAAGAATTTCACTCTCTGCTCCTTTTATGCAATTTTCATTTCTTACGATTTTAGCAGTAATCGTTCCATTTTACAATTTAGTTTCGTAAATATCTTATTACATTTTTGATAATAATTATATTTTTGATTAATAAACAGCATCCCTTCTGCCAGAATCACCCCGCCGGCCACATCCAGCAGGTAATGCTGCTTCGTTACCACGGTGGAAATAAACACAAGAATCGCAAATACGCAGGAAAAGCCCCGGTACCAGGCCGGAATCTGCTTTTCTCCCCGTATGCCGATATAGCAGAACCCGCTCACCAGGCAGTGAATGGAAGGGAATAAATTGTATGGGGGATCAATTTTCCAGATCAGCTTTAATATTTCTGCCCAAAAATCCGTCCTTGTCAGCTCCGGACGGATATTGGTCGTGGGCATCAGCACGAAAAAAACAAGGCAGACCGTTCTGGACATCAGGTCGGCCGTAATAAACCGGTAAAACTTTTCTTTTCCCAGGTGGCCGACCAGAATATAATTCGCCATCCAGAAAAGATAACAGATCAGATAAATGGAAACAAACTCCGGTATTAACGGAAGCCTGCGATCCAGGGCCGACGTGAAATCATAGTGATACAGATTCCGGCAGCCCCAGAGCGTTGCCTCATAAATCAGCGTATTGTACAGGAACGCCGTAAGCAGCGGGATAATCGAATACAGCTTAACGTATTTATCCAGCCAGCCAAGTATCGTTTTTCTCATCTTCATCCCTTTACCGATTACAGCGCCGCAGCGGCCGATTTCGGATCATAGCCGTTTTCTTTTAATGCATGGATAATCCGGTTTTTATGCTCCGTGCCGAAGGCTTCCATGGTAATCTTCAGCTCAACGGCAGCATTCCGGTTGGTGCTGACAAACTGGTTGTGGTCCAGACGGATGACATTGCCCAGCTCTCCGGCAATCACAGAGGCCACACGCACCAGCTCGCCCGGCTTATCCGGAAGCAGTACAGTCACGGTAAAGATACGGTCGCGCTGAATCAGGCCGTGCTGGACAACAGAGGACATGGTGATCACGTCCATATTTCCGCCGCTTAAGATCGAAACGACCTTTTTCCCTTTTACGTCCATGTGCTTTAAGGCCGCCACCGTCAGCAGGCCGGAATTTTCTACGATCATTTTATGGTTTTCCACCATATCCAGGAAGGCCACAATCAGCTCGTCATCCTTCACCGTAATAATATCGTCCAGATTTTCCCGGATATACGGGAAGATGTTCTCTCCCGGCGTTTTTACCGCTGTGCCGTCGGCGATCGTGTCCACCTTGGGAAGGGTCACTACCTTTCCCTCCTTCAGCGAAGCCTGCATACAGGCGGCTCCGGCCGGCTCCACCCCGATTACTTTAATCTTCGGGTTCAGCATCTTGGCCAGGGTAGACACGCCGGTAGCCAGCCCGCCTCCTCCGATGGGCACCAGAATATAGTCCACCAGCGGCAGCTCCTTGACAATTTCCATCGCGATCGTGCCCTGTCCCGTAGCCACTGCCGGATCGTCGAAGGGGTGGATAAAGGTATATCCGTTTTCCTCCGCCAGCTCGTATGCGCGGGCGCAGGCCTCATCGTATACATCGCCGTACAGCACTACCTCCGCGCCGTAGCTCTTGGTGCGGTTCACCTTCATCAGCGGCGTGGTGGTGGGCATGACGATGACTGCCTTGCAGCCATAGGCCTTGGCCGC
>JAHZHG010000074.1:0-7501 GCA_019420425.1 Clostridiales bacterium | reverse complement strand
CGCGAAAGCAACGCCCTGGGCATGGTTTCCCGCAGAGGCGGTAATCAGCCCCTTCTCCCGTTCCTCAGGAGTCAGCGTACTGATTTTATAATAAGCGCCGCGGATCTTGTATGCGCCGGTTACCTGCATGTTTTCCGGCTTTAAGTAGACCTTATTGCCGGTCTGCACGCTGAAATATTCACTGTAAACCAGTTTGGTCTCTGTTGTCACCTTTTTTACTACTTCGGAAGCTTCCTCAAATTTTTCTAACGTTAACATGATATCTGCCTTTCTTCCCGGTTGTCCCTATTCCTGCGCCTGCTGCTGCGGCTGGCGGTTAAACAGCGCGTTTACGAACTCATCCGCGTCAAACTTCTGTAAATCATCGATGGACTCGCCCACACCGATATACTTTACCGGTATGCCAAGCTCCGCGTGGATGGCCACGGCAATTCCGCCCTTGGCTGTCCCGTCCAGCTTGGTCAGGATAATTCCCGTAATGTCTGCGATCTCGCTGAACTCCTTTGCCTGGGACAGTGCGTTCTGCCCCGTGGTACCGTCCAGCACCACCAGGGTTTCCCGATAGGCCTCCGGATATTCCCGCTCCAGGATACGGTTAATCTTGCCCAGCTCATTCATCAGGTTCTTTTTATTGTGCAGACGTCCGGCGGTATCCACAAGAAGCACGTCGGCTTTTCTCGCCTTTGCCGCGGCGATGGCATCATAGACCACCGCTCCAGGGTCAGATCCCTCCTGGCCGCCGATCATGTCCACACCGGCACGCTTTGCCCACTCGGAAAGCTGCTCTCCTGCCGCTGCACGGAAGGTATCCGCCGCCGCCAGAACCACCTTCTTGCCCTGATCCGTCAGTTTGCCGGCCAGCTTGCCCACGCTGGTGGTTTTGCCCACGCCGTTGACGCCGATAACCAGCACCACCGACTGGCGGTGTTCAAACTCATAGGCCGTTTCGCCCACGTTCATCTGCTCTTTAATGCTGTCGATCAGCAGCTGCTTGCAGCGGGACGGCTCCTTGATTTTCTGTTCCTTTACTTTTTCCTTCAGATCCTCGATAATGGACGTGGTAGCATTGATTCCCAGATCCCCCATGACCAGGATTTCTTCGATTTCCTCGTAAAAATCATCATCGATGCTGGAAAATCCGTTGAAAATTGAATCGATGCCCGATACAATATTGTCCCTGGTCTTTGTCAGACCGGCGACCAGACGTTTAAAAAACCCTTTTTTTTCTTCCATCTGCCTCACTCCTATTGATCCAGTTCCCCTTCAATCAGGTTTACCGATACAAGGGCGGATACGCCCTTTTCCTGCATGGTGATTCCATAGAGGCGGTCTGCCGCCTCCATCGTCCCTCGCCTATGTGTAATAATAATAAATTGTGTATTTTTTGTCAACTTGTGCAGGTAATTTGCATAGCGCGTAACGTTATTTTCATCCAGCGCCGCCTCGATCTCATCCAGCAGGCAGAACGGGGAGGGCTTCAGATTCTGAATAGCAAACAGCAGGGCGATCGCCGTCAGCGATTTTTCTCCTCCGGACATCTGCATCATATTGACCAGCTTCTTTCCCGGAGGCTGGGCGATGATCCGCACACCGGCTTCCAGGATATCCTCATCCTCCACCAGCTCCAGCGTTCCCTTTCCTCCGCCGAACAGCTCCCGGAATGCCTTGTCAAACTCCGTCTGAATGCGGGCGAACTGCTCCTTAAACTGCGCCCGCATCCCCTCGTCCAGCTCCCGGATAATGTCCATCAACGCCTGCTCCGCCTTAATCAGATCCTCATGCTGGGCGCTGAGGAAGGCGTGCCGCTCGCTGACCTCCTTGTATTCCTCTATTGCATTGACGTTGACGTTCCCGAGACGTTTGATCTCTCCCTTCAGCTCGCCGATGTGCTTTTTCAGCGGGCCTTCCTCCTCCAGGGCCGGATCATACAGCGCCTGGGCCAGCGGGTAGGTCAGCTCGTATTCCTCCCACATATAGTTAATCTGGGCTTCTTTTCCCTCCTCCAGCTTTTCCAGCTGGGCGCGAAGCCGGAATACCTCCTTATCCAGCAGGTTCATCCGCCCGGAAAGCTCCTCCCGTTTGGCAAAGAAGGTTTTTTGCTTTGCAGAGAGCGCCTCCTTTTTTTCCTCATGACCGGCGATCTCCTGACGCGCCCGGCTCTCCTGCTCACCGGTCTCCGCAATTTCTTCCTGTATGGCCGTGATTTCTGCCGCTTTTCTTTCTCTCTGGCTCTGGCTCTCCAGAAGATTTCCGGCGATTTCCGTCTTTTCGGCCTCCAGATTTTCGGCCTCCTGGGCAAGACGGGCCATATTCTGTTTCAGGAACTCCTCCTTCTGGCGAAGGGCGGCAAGGCGGACATGTACATCCTCAAACGCCTGGGCGTGATCGTCCTGTACCTTTTTCTGCTCCTCCAGCCCCGCCTGGGCGGCTTTTATTTGCTCCTGCAGCTCATTTTCCTGCTTCTCGGAGAGATCCAGCTCGGCCTGGATTTCTTCCTGATCCTTTCGGATATCCTGGATCTGGCTGTCCATCTCCCGGCTCTCGCGGGAAAGCCGCTGATAGCCGCTGGTTGCATCCTCCTCCTTGGAGGAAAGCTCATCCAGCTTCATTTTTGCCGTATTCTCCAGCAGATATTCCTCCTGGAGCTGATCCTTCAGGGAAACAATCCTGTCCCGCAGGCCGTTTCGTCTCAGCCGCGTCTCGTCAATCTCCCTCTGGCGGCTCTCCAGGTTTTTCTTCTGCTCTGCCACCTGGGCAGTCAGCTCTTCGATTTCTCTCCGCCGTCCCAGAAGGTTGCTGGAATTTTTAAACGCGCCGCCGCTTAAGGAGCCGCCGGGATTCAGCAGCTCTCCCTCCAGGGTCACAATCCGCAGGGAATGGTGATATCTGGCCGCCAGGGCCAGCGCGTTGTCAATGGTATCTGCAACTACGGTCCGGCCAAGGAGCTGCTCCAGCAGGGAGTCAAACCGGCTCTCCGCCCGGACCAGCGTATTGGCCAGTCCGATGACGCCCTTTTCCTTTAGTGCAGCCGGCTGGCTGAATTTTCCTCCGCCCTTCATGCTCGTCAGCGGCAGAAAGGTGGCCCGGCCGAATTTGTTCACCTTCAGGAACTGGATCATCCGCTTGGCCGTTCCTTCATTGTCTGTGACGATATTCTGAATATTGCCGCCAAGGGCAATCTCAATAGCGGTTTCGTACCGCTTATCCACCTTGATCAGATCGGCAACCACGCCCAAAAGACCAGGCTCCCGGTTCTTCTGCTCCATGACCCGGCGGATACTGTTTCCATAGCCGTCATACCGCTCGGCGATATTTTTCAGCGACTCCAGACGGGAAGCCTCCCGGTGATATCCGGCCTGCTCCTGCTCCATCTGCTGGTTCAGCCCGGTCAGCTGCTCCTGTACCTGGTCAAGCTCAGCCCCGGTCTGGTCATTCTCTTCCATCAGCTCATGGATTTTCGCCGTAATCTGATCCAGACTGGCCTGTGCACGGCCCCGCTCAATCTTCTGTCTGGATTCCTCACTCTTTAGCCTGAGCACCTGCTGGCTGATCTGCGCCCTGCGGATAGCGATCTGTTCCTCCATCGTATCGTAGCGCTGCAGCTTCGCCTTGGTGGATGCACGCTGGTTCAGCAGCTGGATAATCGCATTTTTCCCCTGCTCAATCCGGCTGTTCAGTTCATCCAGCTTTGCCTGGATTTCTTCGGAGTCTGCCCGGGCAGCTTTTTCCTGATCCAGGATTTCTCCCAGCTGGCGCAGAAGCTCTTCCTTTTCGCCTTCGTTTTCCTCCCGCTGCTTTCCCCGTTCCTCCTGTTCCCGCTCGATAGCGGCAATACGGCTGTTCAGGTATTCTTCATTGGCTCCGGCAGACTTTATCTGCTCCCGCAGAAGCTCCACCTGGCTGGTCAGCTGCTGGCGGGTAATCGCCAGTCTGCTGACCTCATCCCGGCCGGAGAGAAGCCTTGTATCCAGCTGTTCAATCCCTGCCTGCAGTTCCTCGTACTCTGTTTTTGTCTGCTCATACTCTGCGGTGGCCTGCTCCAGCTCTCCCGCAGCCAGCTTTTCCTTTTCTTCCAGCTCCTCGGCGGCTTTTTTCATCGTGCCGACCTCGGACAGAAACTGGTTTACCTCGTACCGCTTCAGCTCTTCCTTTTTCTGCAGATAAACCCTGGCTGTCTGTGACTGCCTCTCCAGAGGGCCAAGCTGCTTGGTCAGCTCGGAGAGGATATCGTTCACCCGGATCAGATTCTGTTTTTCATCCTCCAGCTTTTTCTGGGCAGTCAGCTTCCGCCGCTTAAATTTGACGATGCCGGCCGCCTCGTCGAACAGCTCCCGGCGCTCCTCCGGTTTACCGTTCAGGATCTTCTCGATCTGGCCCTGTCCGATGATGGAATAGCCCTCTTTGCCGATACCGGTATCGTAGAACAGCTCGTTTACATCCTTTAAGCGGCACTGGGTTCCGTTCAGCATATATTCGCTCTCACCGGAGCGGTAAAGCCGGCGGGTTACGGTGACCTCGTCATAGGAGGTGGGCAGCTGGTGGTCGGAGTTGTCCAGGGTAATCGCCACCGATGCGTAGCTTAGCGGCTTTCGGCTCTCCGTCCCGGAGAAAATAACATCCTGCATACTGCCGCCGCGGAGCTGCTTTACCCGCTGTTCTCCCAGCACCCAGCGCACCGCATCGGCGACATTGCTCTTGCCGCTGCCGTTTGGCCCGACGATTCCGGTGATTCCGTTGTGGAACTGGAACACAATCTTATTGGCGAAGGATTTGAATCCCTGTACTTCAATGCTCTTTAAATACATGTCTGCTCCGCATTTCCTTTCAGCGCGATGATCGCATGATATGCCGCCTCCTGCTCAGCCGCCTTTTTTGTGCTGCCCGATCCGGTTCCGGCAACACGGCTGCCGATCATCACATCCACGATAAACCGCTTGGCGTGATCCGGTCCTTCCTCGCCGGATAAGCAGTATTCGATCTCCCCGGCCTTGTGATCCCTCTGCACAATCTCCTGCAGGATAGTCTTGCTATCATAAAAGAGCTTTTTGTGCTCAATATCCTGAAGGACAAATTTCAGCACAAACTCTTTTGCACTAGCAAAACCACCATCAAGATAAATTGCCCCGATCAGCGCCTCCATGGCATCGGAGACGATGGAATTCCGTCCGCGGCCGCCTGTGTGCTCCTCCCCCTTGCCCAGCAGCAAAAATTCGTCCAGGCCAAAGGCTCTGGCACACAGGGCCAGAGTCGGCTCACATACAATGCTGGCCCGCAGCTTGGTCATTTCTCCCTCCGCCATCTCGGGATAATTCACATAGAGGAATTCGCTGCTGATAATCTCCAGCACCGCGTCCCCGAGGAATTCCAGACGCTCGTTATGTTTATAGTGCTCTGCTTTATGTTCATTCGCATAGGAGCTGTGGCTCATTGCCTGCCACAGCAGCTGCTGATCCCGAAACTGGTACCCGATTCTTCGTTCCAGCTCGGGCATTTTCTGGTTATCTGCCATTTTCCCGCTTCCTTTCTGTCTGCTCTCTTCCACGATGTCATCCGCGGCAGCGGATCACGCAATTCTCCACATCCCCGACGGTATGCAGCTGCTCAGCCGTCTCTGCGGGAACCTCTATGGAAAATTCGTTTTCCAGCTCAATCAGCATCTGGAACAGATCCAGAGAATCTGCTCCGAAATCTTCTACAAACCGTGCTTCCCGCACTACCTCATCCTTGGCTACCTTCAGCACGTCCGCTACTATCTGCTGTATTTTCTCAAATTCCATGGATTAAGCCTCCGTTGTATTCAGGAACGTTTTTATTTTTTCTCCGATCTGCTGCTCGTGGAACTGGGCGCACTGGAGAATGGAATTACGGATTTCTCTGGCATCCGAGCTGCCGTGGCTCTTTACCACCAGACCCTTCAGACCCAGGAGAGGAGCGCCGCCGTACTCGCTGGCGTCGAACCGCTTCATCGTCTCTTTCAGCGCAGGCTTTACCAGCAGGCCCCCGATCTTGGTACGCAGGCTGCCCATCATGCCTTTTTTGATCTCACCCACCAGCGTGGATGCCACGCCCTCGTACAGCTTCAGGATCACATTGCCTACAAAGGCCTCGCAGACCACCACGTCGCAGGCGCCCTTGGGAATCTCTCTGGCTTCTACGCTGCCGATGAAGTTGATGCCCTTGCAAGCCTTCAGCATAGGGAAGGTTTCCTTTACCAGGGCGTTGCCCTTTTCCTCCTCCGCGCCATTATTGACGATGCCCACGCGTGGGTTCTTGATGCCCATCACATGCTCGGCATAAACCGATCCCAGCTGGGCAAACTGCACAAGATGGGAAGGCCGGGCATCCACGTTGGCCCCGCAGTCAATCAAGAGGGCCGGGCCGCCGGACGTGGGCAGCACCGGAGCAAGAGCCGGACGCTCGATTCCCTTGATCCTCCCCACAATAACCTGTCCGCCCACCAGTACGGCGCCCGTACTTCCGGCGGAGACAAAGGCATCGGCTTCCCCGTTTCTTAACAGCGTTAATCCTTTTACAATAGATGAATCCTTTTTCCCGCGGATGGCGGCCACCGGCGGTTCCGCAGTCTCAATCACCTGTTCCGCCCCAAGGATAGTCACCCGCTCCTTCGGATAAGTATATTTACTCAGTTCTGCTTTGATTACTGCTTCTCTGCCGGCAAGAATAATCTCTATATTGGGAAATTCGTTTACGGCCTGAACCGCACCCTTGATGATTTCAATCGGTGCATTGTCCCCGCCCATCGCATCTACCACGACGCGCACATGTTCACTCATCACCATACCTCCTTCACTCCTGAGCCACAGGTTTGCACAAAAAACCATTCTATCCTACTATACTAGACATCCGTTCAAAAAGCAAGCAGCGTCCAGGGTTATCTTATGAAAAAAAAAGCTGCCGCTAGAGCGGCAGCCCGTATCCGTAAATTAGTCCTCTACGGAAATGATCTCTTTTTTGTTGTACGTTCCACAAGCCTTGCAAACTCTGTGCGGCATCATCAGTTCGCCACATTTGCTGCATTTTACCAGGTTCGGAGCAGCCATTTTCCAGTTTGCTCTTCTCTTATCTCTTCTGGCTTTGGACGTTTTATTTTTGGGACAGATTGACATGGTTTACACCTCCTTGTAATTGCTAAATATATCACGGATTTTAGCCATTCTTGGATCAAGATCTGTTGGCGTACAGCCGCAGACTCCATGGTTCAGATTCTGACCGCAGACATTACAAATGCCTTTGCAGTCCTCCCTGCAGAGCACCTTTGCCGGCCAGTTTACCAGCAGCTCACCATAGACAAGCCTGTCCACATCCAGGTTATATCCATCAATATAATCACTTTCATCCAGTGCGTCGATGCGTTCCTGGCTGGTCTGCTTCATGTCCACCTCTTTCTCAAACTTGAGCTGAAGCGGAGTGGGCACATCCTCCAGACACCGGTCACACGGGATCATGACGGTAAGAGCCGTCTCTCCTTCGATCAGAAGTA
>JAHZHG010000073.1:1391-9941 GCA_019420425.1 Clostridiales bacterium | reverse complement strand
TTACTCAGTAACGGTATTTGCCAGTGTTCCAATCCCCTCTATTCTGCATTCTACCACATCGCCGGCCTTTAAAAACTTCGGCGGCTCAAATCCCATGCCCACTCCGGCGGGGGTTCCCATGGAAATAATGGTTCCGGCCTTCAGCTCCATTGCACCGCTCAGCTCTTCGATGACTGTCGGGATGTCAAAAATCATCAGAGAGGTACGGCTGTTCTGCCGAAGCTCTCCGTTTACATGGGAGGTAATCGCCAGATCCAGCGGCATCGGAAGCTCGTCCTTCGTTACGATCCACGGACCCATAGGGCAGAAGCCCTCCAGGCTCTTGCCGAAATACCACTGTTTATGCCTGGTCTGGATATCCCTTGCACTGATGTCGTTCAGTACCGTATAGCCAAATACGTAGTTTTCCGCATCCTCCGCTTTTACCTTCCAGGCATCCTTTCCAATAATCACGGCCAGCTCCGCCTCATAGTCCAGCCGCTCCGTCACGTCAAAATGGCCACAGATCCCGCCCTGATCCGGTACTGCCTCGTTTACCCGTTTGGAAAAATACACCGGATATTCCCGGTTCCGCTCAAATGCCTCCTTTTTGTACCGGGCGGATTCCTCGGCATGTGCCATATAATTAATACCAAGACAGAGGATATCCTGGGCGGGACGGGGAATCGGTGCGCACCGCTCTGTTTTCTCCAGCAGGATACTGTCCTTTCCTTCCCGGGCCAGGGCCTGCAGCTCCTCTTCTGTTTTCGTCTTAATCAGGGTAAGCATATCCTCTGCCGCCGGAATTACCTTTGTCCCGTCCTCGGAAAGCACCCCTGCCGCCTCTTTTCCGTTATATCTGTAGGTCAGTAATTTCATTTGTTTTCTCCTTTATCGCAGTTATTGTATCGAATCAACCGGCTAACCTCGCTCCAGTCTCCGGCTCTTCCCGTCTGGTACATCGCCAGCAGGGCCACACCCAGGGCCGCTTCCTCTTCAAGCGCCGGAATCAGCAGCTTCATGCCTAAGGTATCCTCTATCACCTGCTGCATCAGCGGGTTTTTCCGTATGCCGTTTCCGCTGCCCACCATAACCGGCCCCCGGCTTTTCTGAGCGCCCTGTTCATAAAAATCAAACAGCTCTCCGGCAATGCCGCGGATTACGCCCAGAATCATATGACCGGGATGGAAGTTCTCCTCGCTGATTCCGCTAAAGCTTCCCCGAAGCGCTGCGTTCGCCCGCGTGCCGCGGTACCGGGTATCCGCCTCCATCCGTCCGTTTTTCTCCCCGGCATATGCTTTGGCGGCCGCCTGTCCCATAAGGGCATAAAGATTATCCGGCGCTTCTGCACCGCCCAGGGCAAAGACCTCCTCCAGGAATCGTTTCATCAGATTGTAGGCATAGCCTCCGCAGAGAGAAGAGCCGTTCTGGAGCGTCTTTCCGAAAAGGAAGGGGCGCACGCTGCCGTCCTTCCAGTTTTGGGGCAGACCGTCACAGATTACGGAAATCTGGCTGCCGGTTCCCACATTTACCAGCACATTGGCCTCTGCATCCACCGAGCCAAGAACGCTGGCCTGATTATCTCCCATGGATACACTTACCGGTAGACGCACGCCGTTTACCTCTGTCCATCCGGCCCACGGCTCCGCTGTCGTTACCTCCGGCAGAAGCGCTGTGGGAAAACCGATTTTTTCCAGTACGGCGCGGTCAAAATCCCCGTTTTCCAGATTTACACAGCCCATACCGGCGGCCTGTGAAATATGGACAAGGGGCGTTTTTCTTCCGGTCAGCTCCATGGCCAGGTAGTCCCCGATGGTACAGATCCATCTGGCCTCTCTGGGAATACGTCCGTTTTTCGCATCCGCATATGCAGTGGTCACGCCGTAGCCGGTGGCCATAGGATAGCCGGTCAGCCGAGACAGCTCCTGTGCGTAGCTGATCTCCCTGCCCGGCACGCGCACGTCCCCTCTGCCATCCTGCCAAATGGCCAGGGGCCCGACCGGCCTGCCCTCGCTGTTCAAGTAAACAACTCCATGCATCTGGCCGGAAATCCCGACTCCTTCGGCATCCGGATGGGCTGCCGTGCCTTCCTCCAGCAGACTTCGGCATATATCCACAATCACCTGCGGCTCCTGCCATTTTTCCCCCTGGGCTCCGCCGGGCAGGGCCGAGGTATTGGGCAGGGTACGGGAAAATCTAAGGCTCTCTGCCCCAGTGTCCGCCACTACTGCACAAATCGTCGTTGTTCCGATATCCAGTCCAATCGTTTTCATGTCAGTTCCCCCTGATCATCTGCTGGTAGGGTAAAATCCGATAACCCATCCGTTCATACAGCCGCACAGCCCGCACATTTTCCGGCTCCACCTCCAGGCGCAGCCGCGCATACCCGGCATTTTCCAGCCGGGCAAATACCTCCCGGCCGAGGCCATGGCTGCGGAATTCCGGCTTTACATACAATTCTTCGATCCAGCATACCATTCCTCCTGCCTCCTGGGAAAAGGTCTTCGCCAGCAGACCGTAGCCTGCCGTATGACCTTCGTATTCCAAAATCAGCCCCTCCGCGTAGGCATCCGAACGCATCAGCTCGTCAAATGTGCGCTCCAGAAATTCCTTCGGCACCGGATGCTCCACTGCATCGGAATGATAAAAGTCCCAGGCCATCTTCAGGTATGCCTCCCGGTCTGTTCTTTCTATTTTTCTGATCATTATTTATCCTTCCCTGATTATCCTATTCTACCAAAAACCCCTGTGCGAATCAAGAAATTCCCACGCGCTGCCCGACTTTGCCGACAGGAAAAACAACTGATCCCTGCAGATATCCTTTTGCTGTTATTGACTCCATTCACCAGCTGACAACATCTCCTGTCCACAATATCCAGATTATTCGTATAGCCTACAGCATAAATGGAGCAGTATCCATTGTATTTACCGCATACATTAGCCCTGTCTCCTTTATCGCTCCGCCGTAAAGCACACCTCTCCGTCTATAATTGTATGCAAAATCCGTGTGCTGGACACCAGAGGATTGCCGTCTGCAATCACCAGATCGCCGTCTTTGCCCACTTCAATGGAGCCTACCCGATCCTCCACGCCGATATGCTTTGCCGAATTGATGGTAATCGCCTGCAGTGCGGCGAACTCGTCCATCCCGCTTTTGACCGCTAACCCTGCGCAGAGCGCTAGGTATTGCTGGGGAATTACCGGAGAATCCGTGATGATCGATACCCGGCATCCGGCCTTGTCCAAAATGCCGGGGGTGGCAAAGCTCTTGTTCTTCAGCTCGATTTTGGTCGCATGGCCAAAGCTGGGGCCTACGCATACGGGATAGCCCTCTGCGGCCAGCTCATCCGCAATCAGCGCGCCGTCGGTGCAGTGCTCTAGCGTCAGCTTTACACCAAATTCTTTCGCAATCCGGATTGCGGTAAAAATGTCGTTTGCCTGATGGGCATGAGCCTTCAGCGGGATTTCCCCGTTGATCACCGGAAGCAGCGCCTCCAGCTTCGGGTCAAATTTCGGCTGCTCCCCAGGGGAACCTGCCGCGTTCTTCCGCTCCTGATACTCCTCTGCCTGCCGCAGGATCGTGCGCAGCTTTGATGCGGTTGCCATCCGGGAGAAGTTATTCTTCTCTTTATAACAGCGCTTTGGATTTTCCCCGAACGCACATTTCATTGCTACCGGAAACTTTACCACCATATCGTCCACACGCTTCCCTTTGGTCTTGAGCGCCGCAAACGTACCGCCCAGCACATTGGCGCTGCCCGGGCCGGTAGCCACGCAGGTAACGCCGCCCTCCCTCGCCAGGGCGAAGGTCTCGTCCTGCGGATTGACCGCATCAATCACCCTCAGCTCCGGTGAAAGAATCTCCGTCATCTCATTGCAGTCATTTCCTTCAAAGCCTACCGCATATCCGTCCACGCCCATATGGCAATGCGCCTCCACAAAGCCGGGATAGACCTGACATCCAGCGGCATCAATGATATCCGCATCTTCCCCAGAAATACCCGGCTCAATCCGGGCAATCTTCCCCTCCACAATCAAAATATCCGCCGGATAGCTCTCCGGGTGGATGGCGTCGTGGATTGTGGCGTTTTTAATCAGTAAGTTATTCATTGCAGTTGTTCTCCTATCATAGTTGCCCATATGTTTGTACATACTGTTTTTCATTATTATACCTCTTCTTTTCGATAAGATAAAGTCCAAACACCTCCCCCAAATCAATGGATTATTTATTGAAATATCCCCCAAAATCCAATAAAATTAAACTAACAAATCTACGCAGGCCAAGGCCTGTAAAAAAGGAGGCCTTTTATGGAACATGCCAATCCTCTGCTGCGGGGCAGCGACAGTACCCACAAATTTATCACCATCGGCGAAATTATGCTGCGCCTGACTCCGCCGAACTATGAAAAAATCCGCATGGCCACCAGCTTTGAGGCCAGCTATGGCGGCAGTGAGGCAAATATCGCTCTGGCGCTTGCCAATCTGGGTGTTGACAGCACATTTTTCAGTGTTGTGCCGAACAACAGCCTGGGGAAAAGTGCCATTCGGATGCTGCGCAGCAATGATGTGCACTGCACCCCGGTTATCTTAAGCACTCCTGAACAGACGCCGACCCACCGTCTTGGCAGCTATTATCTGGAAACCGGCTATGGAATCCGGGCCAGCAAGGTCACCTATGATCGGAAAAACAGCGCCATTACGGAGTTTGATTTCCGCACGGTTGATCTGGACGGGCTCCTGGACGGCTTTACCTGGCTGCACCTGAGCGGCATTACCCCTGCCCTCGCGCCAAACTGCCGCAAGCTGATTATGGACTGCCTGAAAATTGCAAAAGAGAAGGGTCTTACCGTCAGCTTCGACGGCAATTTCCGCAGCAAGCTCTGGACGTGGGAAGAGGCGCGGGATTTCTGCACCGAATGTCTGCCCTATATCGATGTTCTGCTGGGAATCGAGCCGTACCATCTCTGGAGGGATGAAAACGACCACAGCAGGGGAGATATAAAGGACGGCGTTCCCCTGCAGCCCAGCTATGAACAGCAGGACGAAATTTTTCAGGCTTTTATCGACCGGTATCCCAATCTGAAATGCATCGCACGTCATGTGCGCTATGCCCACAGCGGCAGCGAGAACAGCCTCAAGGCGTTCATGTGGTATGAGGGACATACCTTTGAGAGCAAACTGTTTACCTTTAACATTTTAGACCGTGTGGGCGGGGGAGACGCGTTTGCAAGCGGGCTGATTTATGCCATGATTCACAATTACAAGCCGATGGATATGATTAACTTCGCCGTAGCCAGCAGTGCGATCAAGCACACGATCCGCGGGGACGCCAACATTACCGACGATGCCTCCAGCATACGTAACCTGATGAATATGAATTACGACATCAAACGTTAACCAGCATTTCTCCATATAAAAAAGGTGCTTCCCACCAGATAAATCTATTTGGCGGGAAAGCCCCTTGACTATTTCCATATGAAAAAGAGCTATCTGGCAGGCGTACCATTCTCCTGCATCTCTCGGGTTTCCCCTGTCAAGCACTCGGCGTGTGGGCGGGTACGAAATCTTCCACCTCAGATAGCTCCTCTTATTATATGTATATTATATCATTCTCATTCTCTTTTGTAAAGGATCTGTTTATTTCTGATTAGCCTGTTCCACTCCTTTTCATTAATCCGCATAAAGGTAATAATTGAATTTTTATATTGCGGATTATCTTTTGATGTTTTTAGTCTGAGCACCGTTTTAAATTGATGATTATCTTCGGTAAATTCCTTTAAAATCAAAGCAGTGTCTCGTCTATTTGATTCTATAATATAGTCAGGCATTTCAGCAGCCAGCGTAAGGTATGTGCAGTATCGTTCAAAATCATTCGGATGGCGTTCTTTTATGTGAGCAATCCGTTCATCTGTTATGATAATTTCATCTGCCACAATATCATTAGTAATGCATTTATAAATTTCCCGGTTTATTTTTCCTACTAAATGCACACATTTTCCTTTTGCATTTCTGGGAGCGCTGTGCTTTGGCAACACTACTATCCATGTTTCTGGTTACGCTTATAGTTTATCATATATTATTTATTTGTCAATATATTTTCCATCATTTTATTATTATTTATTTTCTTAATGGCCTCTTATTATATGTTATTTAAATAAGTGAATGAATAACCTTGAACGCAGGGACGCCCCGCCGGTCAGCATACCGGCGGGGCGTCCCTGTTCATCCGCATGGGGGAAAGCCCATTTAGGTCACGAAAAAATCCAGCGGACATGCAATTTTCAAAGGTCAAAGCCCGGAAGCTGCATCTGCGTCTAAGAGCACCTCACAATTTGGATGCAGCTGTATCACAGAAGCAGGAATATCTGTAGTAATAGGACCCAGCAGCGCCTTTTTAATGATTTCTGCCTTGGATTTTCCCTTTGCCACCAGGATCACTTTTCGCGTCTGCATAATATTAACAATACCGCGGGTCAATCCTCCCAGCGGATAGTCAGGCCCTACTCCGGTCTCTCTCCGTACCCGCTCTTCAAAAATCGGATCCATCGGTGATACCCAGGTCTGCCGCTCAAATGGCGTACCCGGCTGATTGATCCCAATGTGTCCGTTCCATCCAATGCCAAGCATCTGCAGATCTGCTCCTCCCCGCTTTGCCAAAGCCTCTTCAAATCGACGGCATTCTGCATCAAAATCATCCGAAAGCGTTGGAGGCATAATGAAATTTTCCTCCGGAATATCCAGATTTTTTACCAGCTGGTCATAAATCATCGTATAGCAGCTGCCGGGGTAGCTGCGATCCAGATTTGTTAATTCATCCACATTGAAAATAGTGACTCTGGATGTATCAAAAGGATATTGCCGGTAGATGTCGCTGACAATCCGATGCATCCCGCCGGTAGTCTGCCCCGTGGACAAACCGATTACCGAATCCGGTTTTTCCAGCATTTGTGTCAATATGCGCCAGGCTGCCGCCGTATCAAAAGCACGCTCATTTTCCATCACCGTTATTTTCATTTATCCTGTCCCCTTTCTCATCATAAATCTATTCTGCATAATCTGCTGCCAGCCACAGCCACCGGCTTACCGCAGAGGTCCAGACTTCACGGTATGTAGCATTGTTATTCTGCGGCCAGTAGGGTATATCTTCATTGCCGCGTGTCTCCACGCCAACCGGCATTTCTCCTGACAATTCCCCGCATAATACTGCATACTGGGAACAGTAACGATTTCCTGCTCCGTAGATCAGTGACTGACAGAAAGGATTTTTGCCCCACATCCAATACAGCTGCTCTCTGCCAATCTGTAAAAGAATTTCATCCTGCAAAATGCGGCCAAGCAGAGAAGCGCTCTTGCCCATGGAGCAGAGCACCGCTGTATTTCCCCGGAAAGAAAACCATACCGGAAAATTTCTGAGCACATAACCATTGCCAAGCGGTTTACCGTTTGCAAGCTGCTCTGCATAATTCTGTTTTTCGTTTTCATAAGCTACCGTCACATGAAGGTATGGAAACGTCTCACTGTCCTCCGCTTCGTCCAGGCGGTATACGCCTGCCGGTAACATACCAAAAGGTGCCGTATTGGATACAATCGCTTTCAGATAACCGCCATAACGTTCCATTGCTTCCAGCCAAAGCTGCTTTTGCGGCGCATCCGGCTGAGTCTCGTAAAGAGCAGCCAGTGCCTGGGCAAACTGCTGTTCTCTACTTTGATGATTAAAATGTACAATCGTGCGATGCTGTTCATCCCGCCAGAAAAAACCGTCAAAGGGTAATCCCGCCTCTCCCGTTTCCTGACAGGCGAGCAGCTTATCTCCCCAGCTTCGTGCCTCCTGTGCATCTTCTGCCACACCGCCTGCACGGTAGAGCTGCGATGCGGCAAAGCAGGCCGCAGCATAATATTGTGAGCGTCCGCTGTTATACGTATGTTCAAACATATGCGCAGGTTCTACCCCCGTTTTTTCAAATTTTGCCCTGGCAAACGCAAAATCCTCTCTGGCTGCTTTCAGGCATCCCCATGACAAAGCCGGATCCTCCTCCCGCAGCACCCATGACGCATATGCTTCTACCCCGGCAAACAGGAAATTCTCGTAAGCATGATCATGTACGCGTACAGCCACGTCATCCATATTTCCGATAAGTCCATCCGTAAAACGGGTTGCTCCTGCGCTGGTCGCACGGAAACCATCCCCAAAACGGGTCCGCAAAATAAAATCGATTCCCCATTCCGCTTCTTCCACCAAACGCGCGTGAAGTTCCGGTTTATCCGGATATCGCATTGCATTTTCTAATAAAGCATGTACTATCTCAGCGCTCTGTGCGGTCTGTTGGGATACATCTCCCGCATCATGCCAGCCGCCTGCATAGGACATAGCCAGCCCATTGTGATAGGCAACCATATCAAAATGGCAGGTACCGTGTCTTCCCGGTACTGGTGTTCCGCATCTTTCCCCAAACAGAAAATTAAGGGAACGCCACACACTCTCTTCCGCAATACCTGTTCCAATCGGAAACGCAGGTGTTTCCACTCCTCCAACGCAAATGCGATACATCCCCGTTTTGCTCAGCGGAGAAA
>JAHZHG010000073.1:0-1381 GCA_019420425.1 Clostridiales bacterium | reverse complement strand
CCCCTCTCATTTTTAACCTTCTGTACCGGAGCATGAAATTCCTCCCGTCCGGTGTCTGAACAAATCACACTGAAATCATCTGCTTCTATATTCGCTACAGCCGTCTTTGCCCCTTCTGCGTAATACCCTGCTGTTGAATATGCGATATGACCAGGAGCACATTCCCAGCCGTGTTCTTTTTCCGGTCCTTCTACCTGTTCCAGATAAATATCCCGCACGAAATAGGTCATTGTATCATCCATACAGATATCATGCCCGCTTAAAAACACATAAAACGTCAGCTGCGTAATCCCATCTCTGGGCATCATCTCAAATTCCCAGAAGCATTCATTCCACTGATCAGGTATCAAATCTACCACATGCGCGCCTTCCCGGAAGTACACATCCGGCAAAGGGATTTCCCCTTCGTTTTTCACCGAAATATTTACATGTGCGATACGGCATCCTCCCACCGCCGGCTTTACCCAAAAGTGCAAACGGTTATATGCTTCCCAGCTTTCTCTCTGCAGCATAAAACACATGCTTGCCGTCCCGAAATTTGAATAGTCTCCATCTGAGGCTGCCCCTTCCGGCCAGTGATCACTGCGAAAAGGAGCCGTCATGCAAAGGCAGGAACCGCCCTCCTCCTTGACCTCTGCTACCTGTCCCTGATTGGCTGCAACCGGCTTAAGGCCCGGCCACAGTCTGCGGCTGTATACCACATTTTTCCCCGGAAATTCGGCTTCCAGCGAACGTTCCCGATGCAGAGGGAGCACCTTATGGATATACATGCTGTTTTTCAGCTCCCGGCGAAAATTCTCATCATACAGCATCCCTGTTTCTCCTTTCTTTCCAGACATTATCCATTGCCAGACTGGCTGCTCCTAAAAGCCCGGCCTCTCTCGAATTGAAAGTGGAAGGAATTAATCCACGCCGCACCCCCTCCATCGTATTCTCCTCCAGATAACTTTTTACGCGCAAAAGGAACCGGTCATCACTCAAAATACCGCCTCCGTAAATGATCGTATCTGGATCGGTAACCCGCACCAGATTCATAATTACGCAGGCCAGTGTGCAGGCCGCCTGGTCAATAATCTTTTCGCAGGTTTCATCTCCCCGCTCCGCACGGTCAAACAGCTTCATCGAATCCACTCGCCCATTCTCCGGATTGATCAGGTCGTTCAGCCCGTAATGCTCCGCCTGACAGCTAAATCCGATTCCGGATACCACATTCTCGGCACAGCCCCGCCGGCCGCACCCACAAGGCAAAGTATCTGTCAGGTTAACTACCATATGTCCAACCTCACCGGCCCCCACATTTGCTCCATGTATCAGATGTCCGTCCACCACAAAGCCTGCTGCAAGTCCGGTTCCCACATTCAGATAAATAAAATCACGGGTA
>JAHZHG010000072.1 GCA_019420425.1 Clostridiales bacterium | reverse complement strand
GGGGTCATGGTCGCCATACCGATTATAGACAATCGGTAGTTCGATCGCTTCTATTTCATAGCGGCGTTTCTGACAGGGGCAGGGATATTGAGAAAGCTCCATTTAAACACCTCCAATTCATGGTTTTGGAAAAAACAGGTATAATTTTGCATAGGCAGTCATACCTTTTATTTTGGCTTCTTTATAATATATGTTTGTCGGAAAATGGGGTGCAGGATTCGATGCGGCGTCGGACTTTTGCACTTCACAAATTCTTCACAAATAAATTTTGAATTAGGGGTTGACAGCGAAAAATGTGTGTGTTATATTACCAATAGAACAAAGAAAAGATACAAAAAGAGACTTTTGAAAATAAAGAATAGATTCCCCGGTGAGAAATCCCCTGGGAATTTTACCTGTTAAACGGAAAGGCAGGAGGTGATACCATGGCGGTAAAAAGGGATTATTATGAAGCGCTTGGCCTAAAACGGGATGCGGATGCCAACGCGATTAAAAAAGCATACAGAAAGCTGGCAAAAAAATACCATCCGGATACCAATGCCGGAAATCCGGATGCTGAGCAGAAGTTTAAAGAAATAACGGAAGCATATTCCGTCCTGAGCGATCCGGAAAAAAAGAAGCTGTATGACCAGTTCGGGCATGCGGCATTTGACCAGAGCGCCGGAGCCGGTGCGGAAGGCTTCCGGAATGGGACATCCGGCGGCACATGGAGAGATTTTTCAGACGGAGGCTACCGGGAATATCACTTTGAGGGCAATGCGGATGACGACCTGTTCGGTGATCTATTCGGCAGCTTTTTCCATGGCAATGGCACAGGCGGAGGCAGAAACAGCGGTTTCCGTCAGGGAGGCTTCTATCAGGACGGCTTTGGCGGCCGGCAGTACGCCCGGAAAGGAGAGGATCTCCATGCCGATATCTCGGTAAGCTTTGAGGACGCCGCATTCGGATGCGATAAGACCATTTCTCTTCAGGATCAGAGCGGCCAGGTTCAGTCCCTCCGGGTGCATATCCCTGCGGGAATTGACAATGAGCAGAGCGTACGGCTCCGTGGGAAAGGAATGCCGGGAAGCGGAGGAGGGGAAGCGGGAGATTTGCTGCTCAAGGTCCATATCCAGGAAACCTCCGGGTATGAGCGCAAGGGAATGGATGTCTATACCATTGCAAATATCCCGTATACCACAGCCGTCTTTGGCGGCGAGGCAAGAGTACGCACCCTTTACGGCGATGTCGTATGTAAAATAAAAGAAGGCACACAGTCAGGGAGCAAGCTCAGACTGAAAGGCAAGGGGATTGTATCGATGAAGAATCCTTCCGTCCACGGAGACCAGTATGTGACGATACAGATCCAGGTACCAAGGCATCTGAACCCGCAGGAGCGGCAGAAGCTGATGGAATATGCGCGCGCCTGCGGATAATCCTCCGCCGTCCCGGAGGCCGCATCGCTCAGCTGTCCAGCCTGCATTGTATTTCTATATGCCGGCTTCCCAGCTGCAGCTCATTCATCAGCATGGATGAGATAATCACTCGTTTTATCCGGGCTGAGGGAAAGCGGGCAGCCAAAATGGCAGAAATATCCGTATTGGGCGTCAGATCCGTCTGCAGGCAGGCGTATTTTCCCCGGGGGATGCGCACCATCCGGCGGTCATGCTCATGCGGATTCAAAATCTGTACAAAAAAGGAAAAGGATGCGGCGTCTGCTTCCCTGTCCATCAGGATGCCGGCGGGAAAAACAGGCACCATGTCCATTTCCTGTACGTTACGGAACAGCTCCATGGCGGATTGTTCCTTCTGGATGAGATCATCCCAATTTCCGCGAAAGGGCTCCACAAAAAAGAAACGTTCTTCTATTTCCCGCATATAAACCCCATGCTCCTGTTGGTGCTCCTGATTTTGCTCCAGCGTCTTTAAATTAAACTCTGCCAGTTCCAGGGCAGACTGCATATCCGCAATTTTCTCTTTCATGATTTGTTTTCCATATTCAAAAACCCCCTTAGCATTTAACCCGCCCTTTTCATCGATATAACCGGACAGCTCCTTCAGGGGGATGCCAAGCCGTATACATAGAAGAATCATATCCAGCAGGACAAGCTGTTCCAGCGCATAATACCGGTATTTGGTCTGGGGATCTACCTTGGCCGGGATTAGCAGGTTCAGCTTTTCATAGTAGCGCAGGGAATTGGCATTTACGTTCCTCAGCTTTGCAAACTCGTTAATCGTAAGATATTGATTCATAAAATTTTCACTTTCTGAGCATAAAAGTTTTTCACTTTCCTATTGACCTTATCATTATAATAAGGTTTATCATACATAAATATAAATGAATAATAGCAAATTTCGGTTACTGGGCACGCAGTGACCGTAACCAAAGAAAGGATGGGGTAAATCGATGGATAATCAGGCAAAAATCAAATTACTGGAAAGAAGGCTGGAGATTTTGACGGCAAGAGAGCGGGATAACCAGGGCGTATGCCGAAGAATACGGCGGGATATCCGGAATTTAAAGAAAAAGACAAACAAATAATTTTTTTGAAAAAAATTAGCACTCACCTATTGACAGTGCTAACAATATATGTTATATTACAAATAGAACAAAGGCAAGGACAAACGTCCACTACCTGGGTTCAGGAAAACCTACATTATGGAACACCCCATAGTGCTGACAAATATATGTTGATCATGTGAAAGGAGAAATGCCCTATGTTAATGCCGAGTATGATTGGAGAAAACTTATTTGATGATTGGATGGATTTTTCATTCCCGAGAAGAGTATTCCAGAGCGGAAGCACCCAGAACGTGATGAGAACCGACGTAAAGGAGACGGATCAGGGTTACGAAATCGATGTTGACCTGCCGGGCTTTAAGAAGGATGACGTTAAGGTTCAGTTAAAGGACGGTTATCTGACCATCCGGGCTACCCAGGACGCAGACAAAGGTCAGAAGGACGGGGATGGCAAATACATCCGCAGGGAGCGCTTCACCGGCTCTGTAACCAGGAGCTTTTATGTGGGGGATAAGTTAACAGAAGAAGAGATTCATGCGAAGTTTGAGGACGGCATCCTGAAGCTGTCTCTGCCGAAGGCAAATGCATGCAAAGCAGAACAGGAAAGCTATATCTCAATCGAAGGATAAAGCCGGACACAGCTGCTGCCCTGGCGGGCTTTCATACCGGGCGCGAGGGCAGCATGGCAAGTCCTCCTTATGTTTTTGGGGCTGTTGTAGAGCAGGGTTCGCCCGGCTGTACGCGGCCCCCTTATTAAATCAGGAAAGGCATGGTGGAGCAGATGAAGATAAACCCATTAGGAGACAGAGTCGTACTGCAGAAAAAAGAAGCAGAAGAGACGACAAAATCCGGAATCGTCCTTCCCGACAGCGCGAAGGAAACGCCCAATGAATTTACTGTCGTGGCCGTTGGCCCAGGAAAATATACAGACGGCAGCCTGCAGCCCGTTTCTGTAAAAGAAGGAGACACCGTTGTATGTTCCTCCTACGCAGGTACGCAGATCAGGATCGGCGACGATGAGTACAGCATCGTTTCCGAGGGAGATATTTGGGCAAAAGTGGAATAACGGAGAAAGAAGGATAAGCGATATGGCAAAGGATATTCAATTTGATATAGACGTAAGAAAGAAAATGGAAGCCGGCGTAAACAAGCTGGCCGATACCGTAAAAATTACCCTGGGCCCGAAGGGCCGGAACGTCGTGCTGGATAAATCCTACGGCACCCCGCTGATTACCAACGACGGCGTAACGATTGCAAAGGAAATCGAGCTGGAGGACCGCTACGAGAATATGGGCGCGCAGCTGGTAAAGGAGGCCGCAACCAAGACCAACGACGTGGCCGGAGACGGAACCACCACGGCAACCGTCCTGACCCAGGCCATGGTAAATGAAGGAATGAAGAATATTGCCGCCGGCGCAAACCCGATTATCCTGAGAAAAGGAATGAAGAAGGCGGAGGAAGCCGTGCAGGAATCCATCCGCAGCATGAGCCATCCGGTTACCGGAAAAGAACATATCGCACGGGTGGCCGCCGTATCCTCCGGCAGCGATGAGGTGGGACAGATGATCGCAGACGCCATGGAAAAGGTCGGCGAAAGCGGCGTAATCACGATTGAAGAATCCAAGACAATGAATACGGAAATCGAAGTGGTAGAAGGGATGCAGTTCGACAAAGGCTACCTTTCCGGCTACATGTGCAACGATAAAGAGAAGATGACGGCCAATATGGAAAAACCGTACATCCTGGTTACGGATAAAAAGATTTCCAATATCCAGGATATCCTTCCTCTGCTGGAACAGATCATGCAGTCAGGAAGCCGTCTGCTGATTATTGCGGATGACGTGGAGGGCGAAGCGCTTACCACCCTGATTTTGAACAAGCTAAGGGGTACGCTGGACGTTGTCGCCGTGAAGGCTCCCGGCTACGGCGATAACAGAAAGGCGATGCTGGAGGATATTGCCATCCTGACCGGCGCGCAGGCAGTCCTGGAGGATCTGGGAATGCAGTTAAAGGACGTTACCCTGGAGATGCTCGGACGAGCAGAAGCCGTAAAGGTGACAAAGGACAATACCGTCATTGTCGGAGGACAGGGCCAAAAATCCGAGATCCAAGACCGGGTAAACAGCATCCGGCGGCAGGCTGCGCAAACGACCTCTGAATATGACAAAGAGAAGCTTGTGGAGCGTATCGCCAAGCTGAGCGGCGGCGTAGCGGTCATCAAGATCGGCGCTGCTACAGAAACGGAAATGAAAGAAGCAAAGTACCGTCTGGAGGATGCATTGAATGCCACCAGAGCGGCCGTTGAAGAAGGCGTCATTGCCGGCGGCGGTTCCGCATATATCCACGCACAGAAGGCGCTGGACGAGCTGATCCAGTCGCTGAGCGGCGATGAAAAGACAGGCGCGCAGATCGTAGAGAAGGCGCTGGAGGCGCCGCTTCGCGCCATTGTGGAAAACGCGGGCCTTGAAGGCGCGGTTATTATTCATAAGGTAAAGGAATCCGCAGCAGGGACAGGCTTTGATGCAGCAAACGAACGATATGCAGACATGGTAGAAATCGGTGTGATCGATCCGGTGAAGGTCACAAGAAGCGCATTAAGCAATGCAGTCAGTGTCGCATCGACACTGCTTACAACAGAAGCAGCGGTTGCAGAGATAAAAGAGGCGGCACCCGCGGCAGCTGCAGAAAACCCGGACGCATATTAAAGAGGATCAGGGGATAGTCTCACGGCTATCCCCTATTTTTATATCATAGGAAAATGAGAAAAAACAGATTAGAATTTTTGGCGCGGCAATTCAACACGGCTTTAACGCAATACGGGCAGGAAAACCTGGGAGGGCTGGATATTACTCCGGCGCAGAGCGTTTTGCTGGCATATCTGTTGGAAAGGCAGGACGAGGAGCTTAGCCTGACGGAAATCTGCGCAAAGACAGGAATAACAAAGGCGACCATATCCGCTATGCTGAAAGCGCTCAAAAATAAGGGGTATTTAATTATGGAAGCAGTACCCGGCGACGATCGGAAAAAGAAAATCTGTTTAACCGGGCGCGCATATGCAGTACAAAGTGAGATAGAAAACCGTTTGAAAAAACGAACGGAGTGTATATATAAAGGAATATCTGCACAGGAATTGGCGGCGATGGAGAGTATCCTGGAAAGGATGACCGCCAATCTGAAGCAGGAAACAGCAAGGAGGAAACAACATGGTGAAAACACTGTTCAGGCAGGTAAAGCAATATAAAAAGGTATCCCTGCTTACCCCTTTGTTCACGGCGCTGGAGGTGGTGATGGAGGTGCTGATCCCCTTTGTCATGGCCTCGATTATTGACAAGGGAATTACGGCCGGGGACATAAAGGCCGTTTATGTTTATGGAGGCATAATGCTGGCGCTGGCATTTTTAAGCCTCCTGTTTGGCGCGCTGGCGGGCAAATTCGGCGCGGAGGCGTCCACCGGCATCGCCGCGAACCTAAGGGAAGCAATGTATGAAAATATACAGACCTTTTCTTTTTCCAATATCGATAAATTCAGCACGGCGGGCCTGGTAACCCGAATGACTACAGACGTAACGAATGTACAGATTGCTTACCAGATGCTTCTGCGGATTGCCGTGCGATCTCCGTTGATGCTATTAAGCAGTATGGTGATGTGCTTCTTCATTAACCGGAGGCTGAGCATGATTTTCCTCGCGGCAATCCTTGTGCTGGCCGTAGTCCTGGTGTTCATCATGAGCAGGACGCTTCGGATCTATGACCAGGTATTCCATAAGTATGACGAGCTGAATGCCAGCGTGCAGGAAAATATTACCGCAATCCGTGTGGTAAAGGCTTTCGTGAGAGAGGATCATGAAAAAGAGAAATTCAGTAAAGCGGCAGATATGCTGTCCCGTCTTGGAACAAAGGCAGAATCTATCCTGGCGTTGAATAACCCGGTAATGATGCTGGTGGTATACGGCTGTATCATTTGCCTGTCCTGGTTTGGCGCACAGTATATTGTAATCGGCGATCTGACCACCGGAGAGCTGACCTCGCTGTTCAGCTACGTAATGGGCGTTTTGATGTCACTGATGATGCTCTCCATGGTATTTGTTATGCTGACCATGAGTGCGTCAAGCGGAAAACGGATTGCCGAGGTATTAAATGAAAAAGCAGATCTGACCAATCCCGAAAATCCGGAAATGGAAATCACGGATGGCCGGATTGATTTTAATCATGTGAGCTTTTCTTATAAAAGAGGCGCCGGCGAGGATACGCTTCAGGACATTGACCTGCATATCCAATCCGGCGAGACGATTGGCGTAATCGGCGGCACAGGATGCGGAAAATCCAGCCTGGCAAACCTGGTCAGCCGGCTGTATGACGTGGACGAAGGCAGCGTCCTGGTCGGAGGTAAGGATGTACGCGCGTACGACATGGAGACGCTGCGAAACCAGGTTGCCGTGGTACTCCAGAAAAACGTACTGTTTTCCGGAACAATCCTGGACAACCTGCGCTGGGGCAAAGAGGACGCCACGGAGGAAGAATGCCGGGAGGCCTGCCGTCTGGCATGTGCGGATGAGTTTATCGAGCAGTTCCCGGATAAATACAATACCTGGATCGAACAGGGCGGCAGCAACGTATCCGGCGGACAAAAGCAGCGGCTTTGCATTGCCCGGGCATTGCTGAAAAAGCCGAAGGTATTGATCCTGGATGACTCCACCAGCGCAGTGGATACGGCGACGGACGCCCGTATCCGGGAGGCCTTTGCCAAAAAGATCCCGGGTACGACAAAGCTGATTATTGCCCAGCGGGTTTCCAGCGTTCAGGACGCCGACCGGATCCTGGTACTGGAGGACGGGCAGATTTCCGGTTTTGACACCCATGAAAACCTGCTGAAAACGAACCAGATTTATCAGGAAATCTACAGCACGCAGATGAAGGGCGGCGGCGACTTCGACCATGCCCCATCAGGAGATGCACAGATGAGAAAGGATGTGTGAACGGATGGACAAAAAGCGTAAAGACAAAAATCAGGGCCGGATCTTTTTCCGGGTGCTGGGCTATATGCTGAAAAATTATAAGTTTGCCTTTTTCTGTGTAGTGGTCTGTATTTTAGGAACGGCAATGGCCACCCTGCGCGGCACCTTATTTATGCAGACGTTGATCGATGACTATATTCTTCCCCTGACTCAGGCACAGAATCCGGATTTTGGGCCTCTGGCCCATGCGCTGATGGGAATGGTCGGCGTATATGCGATTGGCATTCTCTGTGCTTATGCCTACCAGCGGATTATGGTGAGCATTACCCAGGGAACCATGCGTAAGCTGAGAAAAGATTTATTCAGCCATATGGAATCTTTACCTATACGGTATTTTGATACCCATGCCCATGGGGATATTATGTCAGTTTATACCAACGACGTCGATACGCTGCGCCAGCTGATTAGCCAGAGCATTCCCCAGATTATCAATTCCACCGTCACCCTTGTGACGACCTTTATCAGTATGATTGTGCTCAGCGTCCCGCTGACCGTGATTGCCGTACTTATGGTATGCGTCATGCTGTTTACCGCTTCAAAAATCGGGAAAAAGTCATCGGTATATTTCCGGAAGCAGCAAAAGGAGCTGGGTGCGGTGAACGGCTATATTGAAGAGATGATGGAAGGGCAGAAGGTGGTAAAGGTGTTCTGCCATGAACAGAAAAGCCTGGATGACTTCCGTGGGTTGAACCAGCAGCTGCGGGAGAGCGCAAACAAGGCGCAGACCTTATCCAACATCATGATGCCGGTGAACGCCAACCTGGGAAATATCAGCTATGTGCTGTGCGCAGTGACGGGCGCCGCACTGGCCCTTGGCGGGCATATCGGGCTGACGCTGGGAACGCTGGTATCCTTCCTGAACCTGAATAAGAACTTTAACCAGCCGATTACGCAGATCAGCCAGCAGATGAACAGCATCATCATGGCGCTGGCCGGAGCAGAACGTATCTTTGACCTGCTGGACGAAGAGCCGGAGGTGGATAATGGGTACGTGGAGCTGGTAAATGCAAAGGAAAACCCGGACGGGACGCTGACGGAAACAAAGGAACGCACCGGCGTCTGGGCCTGGAAGCATCCCCATCAGGCGGACGGCACAGTGACCTACACAAAGCTGGAGGGCGACGTGACCTTCGACGATGTGGATTTCGGATATACGGAGGACAAGATTGTCCTGCATAACATAAAGCTGTATGCGACTCCCGGACAAAAGATTGCGTTTGTCGGCAGTACAGGGGCCGGGAAAACCACCATTACGAATCTGATTAACCGGTTTTATGACATTCAGGATGGAAAAATCCGGTATGACAATATTAATATCAACAAGATAAAGAAAGCAGACCTGCGCCATTCTCTGGGCATGGTACTGCAGGATACCCATCTGTTTACCGGCACAGTAATGGATAATATCCGTTACGGCAAGCTGGACGCCACCGATGAGGAATGTATTGCAGCGGCAAAGCTGGCAAACGCCCATGGCTTTATCAAACGGCTGCCTGACGGCTATCAGACGATGCTGACCGGCAACGGAGCAAATTTAAGCCAGGGCCAGAGGCAGCTTCTGGCAATTGCCCGGGCGGCTGTGGCAGATCCGCCTGTGCTTATTCTGGATGAAGCGACATCCTCCATTGATACCCGTACGGAAACTCTGGTGCAGGAGGGCATGGATCATCTGATGAAGGGCAGGACGACCTTCGTCATCGCCCACAGGCTGTCCACGGTAAAGAACTCTGACTGTATCATGGTTCTTGAGCAGGGACGGATCATCGAGCGGGGAACCCATGACCAGCTGATGGAGGAAAAAGGACGGTATTACCAGCTTTATACGGGAAATGCCATCGGAGCATGATTGACAACAGGAGGCTATTATGTTAGAAAAAGCAGAAGAGAAGTCCATGATCGCATTTTTACAGCGGTTTGACCAATATCCGTTCAGGGTCAGGATTAACCGTAATGAATACCAGATTGGAGAGGGGGAGCCTGCCTTTACCGTCAGTTTTAACGAAATCATCCCCATGTCCGAGCTGCTGACCAGCACTTCCCTTGCCCTGGGCGAGGCATATATGGACGGGAGGCTGGAAATCGAGGGAAATCTTTATGATGCCCTCGACCATTTCCTGGGCCAGATGGGAAAATTCTCCACCGATGAAAAGGCGCTGAAAAAGCTGCTGCATCCGTCTGTTTCCAGGAAAAACCAGGCCAGAGAGGTAGCCAGCCATTATGACATTGGAAATGATTTTTACCAGCTGTGGCTGGACGAAACCATGAGCTATTCCTGCGGCTATTTCCGGCATCCGGATGACACGCTGTACCAGGCGCAGGTCAATAAAGCGGACTATATTCTGGAAAAGCTGCACCTGGAAGAGGGGATGACCCTTCTGGATATTGGATGTGGATGGGGATTTTTGTTGATCGAAGCGGCAAAAAAGTATAAAATAAAAGGGACAGGCATCACCCTGAGTCGAGAGCAGCATACCGAATTTCAGAGAAGGATTGAGGCAGAGGGCC